>NZ_JBIAMS010000008.1:0-113388 GCF_042874195.1 Streptomyces sp. NPDC004134
CGGCGGGCGGGGGGGGGGGGCCCCCCCGCCGCGCCCGGGGGGGCCCCCCCCCCCCCCCCCCGGGGGGGGCGCGGCGCCCCCCCCCCCCCCCCCCCCCCCCCCCCCCCGGCTCTCAGGGGTGGACCTCAGCGATGGATCAGCGACTCGTAGCCCGCCCGCACGTCGGACTTGGACGACGTGACGTACACCTCGGACGGCGGTCCCGTGTCGATGTCGTAGTACGTGTACGGCAGCAGGGCCGGGCAACTGGAGCCGCCTATCTCCACGCTGGTCTTCTCCACCAGCTTGCCGGTGCGCAGTTCGTACACCCGGACCGGGATGCTCCGGTTCTTGAACGACACGTTCTGGATCTTGCTGTTGCCCGGGCCGTACTCGTACGGGCAGGTCGCGACCGTGGCGCCGTAGTCGGTCTCGCCCGCGCATATCACCACCACCGCGTCCTTCGCGTCCTGCGCCTTCCAGGAGGACGGGAGCTTGGAGCGGTGCTTGTTCTGCCCGTAGAGCATCGCGCGGTGCGGGCCGCCACCGCGGTAGGGCTTCGCCCCGCGGTACGGGGCCGGGTTGTCGCAGTACTCGGGCTTGCCGCCGCCGGCGCCGGACAGCAGCCCGCGCACCTGGTCGAGCTGGATGGCCAGGTCCGCGCGCTCGATCCCGTCCTCGGACGCCCCGGCCAGCTCATGGCCGGGATACTCGTCGAGGAGCTGCCGGTACTGCGTACGGGCCTCCTCCCAGGTGCCGTCGGCCATCAGCGCGTCACCGCAGCCGACCAGCGCGGCGGGCGCGACCTCGGGGACGACGTCGGCGGCCCGGTCCAGCGCGTCGTCGCCGCTCTCGCGCTGCGCGAGCCAGTCGGCGACCTTCCCGGTCTGGCAGGCGTCGTCGGTGGGGAGCGCGCCGAGGAACTCGTCGAGCGCCTCGTCCACGTCGCCGCTGCGGTCCTTGCCGCCGTTCTTGCCCGTGAACTCGTCGAGGACGGTGCCGAGATGGCCGAAACCGGCACTCAGCGCGTTCGCGTCGCCCGTCAGCCCGGCTTCCAGCTTGTACCCGGCCTCGGCGAGGATGAGGTCCGCCCGGCGGTCGTCGGCGCCCTTCCAGAGCGCGGCGGGGTGCTTCGCGTACTCCTGGAGGGTGCGCGTGGCGCGCAGGCGGTGGCGGTCGGACTCGCTCTCGGCCTTGAGCAGCAGCTCGCACGCCTCGGTGCTGTCCTCTGCGCGGGCGGTGAGCGGGGCGTCGGCGAGGCGGTGGCCGAACCAGAGGCCGTCGAGGTCGGAGACGGCCTGGTCGCACTCGCCGGCGCGGTGGGCGTCGGCGGCGTTGCCCTCGATCCGGGAGGCGTCGAGGCGCAGGGCGGTGCAGGCGAGGAGGACGGGGGCGGCGACGAGGAGGGCGATGAGGCGGTCGCGGCGCACGTTCGCGGGGAGCACGGGGGGTGCGGCGGGGGGCGGGGGCGCGTCGGCGGGCCCGGGCCCGGGCTCCGCCCCGTGTGCCGCTACGGCGGGCCGTGCGGGCTCCGTTGGCTGCGCCTCCGTGGCCTGCGGTAATGCCCCCGGCGCGGCGGCGCCGCGGCGGGGCAGGCGGCCGCCGGCGAGATACCAGCCGTGCACCGTGACGCCGATCCACCACGCCAGCACGACGGCCTGGAACCACGCGTTCCGTCCGGCCGTCGCCAGCAGGATGACCAGCATGACCGACACGCCCGCGGTGCCGACCGCGATCCGGGGCTTGCGGAGCATCCCGTAACCGATGCCCAGCAGCGAGGCGTTGGCGAGCCCGACGGCGTACGGGTCCCTCGCCCGTACGGGCACGGGCGCCGGCTCGAACACCGGGCGGCCGGGCCCGGACGCGAGGATGTCGGGTTCGGTGGGCTGCTGCCCGGAGCCGGCGGTCCTCTCGGGTTCGGAGGGCGGCTCGCTGGGCATCGGGGGAAACGTTTCCATCGTGATCCCTTTCTCGGGCGAGCCACCGGCGGGCCGTCCCCATCTTTCGGCACCGGAGCCGGGAGGGGTCCCGGAACACCCGCCCCCCGGCTGGCACATGAGCCGCCAGGAAGAGCGTGGCCCATCGCGGCCCCGCCGAACAGGCAGAACCCGGCCTTGCCGCGGGTCACGGAAGCACACCCGGTACCGCGCGCCCCTTGCGGGACGGGTGCGCCGAGTGGGGCCGATGGGGACTTGCAGAGCGCGCTTGCGGCGGCGTAAGGACCACCGCGGTTGTGCAGCAGCGCGCGCTGCTGCACATCCGCCGCCCACGTCCGGTCACACGCATGCCGACCGGATACGCGCTACAGGCCCGCTCGGCCCGCCGCGCCTTTCTGCCGGCGCACCCGCCGTGCGCCTTACTCCGCCGTCAGCGCCTGGACAAGGCCCTCCAGCCCGTCGAAGTGCCAGTCGAACGCGTCCGTCGCCGCCGGCGGATCGCCGACCGGCCGCGGGACGTACGCCGTGCGCAGCCCGTTCTCCTGTGCCGCCCGCAGGTCCCAGGCGTGGGCGGCGACCATCAGCACCCGCTCGGGCGGGCAGCCGGCGGCTTGCGCGGCGAGCCGGTAGACCTCGGGGGCGGGCTTGTAGGCCCGTACCGCCGCGCCCGACAGGGCCTGGTGCCAGCGCAGCCCGCCGTGGGCGGCGAGGTGGAGGAGCGCGGGGCCGGAGGCGTTGGAGAGCCCGGCGACGGGGAAGTGCCGGGCGATGCGGTCGAGCCCGGCGGCGGAGTCGGGCCACGGGGGCAGCCGCCGGGTGGCGGTGGCCAGTCGGTCGACGGCCGCCGGGTCGGTGACGCCGGCGCGCGCGGCCACCAGTTCGGCGGCTTCGCGGTCGACGGTCTCGCTGTCGGCGTACGGGCGCTCGCCCCGGGCCATCCGCGCCTGCTCGGTCTCGACGTGCCGCTGCCACAGGGCGAGGAGTTCGCCGGCCGCCGTGTCGTCGGCGGCGGGGGCGGCGGCGCGGATCTCCGCGCGCAGCCCGCCGGGTTCGTCGACGAGCGTGCCGAGGACGTCGAAGACGACGACCTGGGCGTCGCGGATCTCGGGCATGTGTTTCTCCTGTTCGCGGCGGGGCTGTCGTGATCGGCAACAACGCGGCCGGCCGGCCCATGCCCGGAGCGGGGGAAGAGATGTCGTCACGCAGGCGCACATTCCGTTTACAGGCGCGAAATCCCGCGCTACCGTCAATGGGAGCGCTCCCATTGACCTGTTCACGACGAACGTGAGACCCCCTGCCAGGTCGGTCGCCGGCCCCGGCCCCGGGCCCGAGCCCCGTGCTCCGGGACGGCCCGGCGGTCCGGCACGCGCACCGAGGTCGCGGGCTCTCGCGTCAGCGCTCAGGGAGAACCCGAAGGAGACCATGACCATGGCTGTCCAACGACTCGTCCGCGCCGCAAGATCACTCCGTCTCCGGCGCACGCTCGCACTCGCCGGGGTCGCGGGCGTCGCGACCGCCGCGCTGGCGGTGCCGACACCCGCGTCGGCCCACGGCGTCGCGATGGTGCCCGGCTCGCGTACGTTCCTGTGCTACAAGGACCTGATCGCGAACAGCTCCACGCAGATGCCGCAGAACCCGGCGTGCAAGGCGGCGGTGCAGTCCGCCGGCACGACGCCGCTGTACAACTGGTTCGCCGTGCTGGACTCCAACGCCGGCGGGCGGGCCCAGGGCTACGTACCGGACGGCAAGCTCTGCAGCGCCGGCGACCGCAGCCCGTACAACTTCTCGTCGTACAACTCGGCCCGCACCGACTGGCCGCTCACGCACCTCACCTCCGGCTCGAACATCAACCTGGAGTACAGCAACTGGGCGCACCACCCGGGCCGGTTCGAGGTCTACATCACCAACAACGGCTGGAGCCCGTCCAAGACGCTGGCCTGGGGCGACCTGACGCACCTGCAGACGGTCACCAACCCGCCGCAGGCGGGCGGCGCCGGCTCTGACGGCGGGCACTACTACTGGAACCTGCAACTGCCGCAGCGCAGCGGGCAGCACATGCTGTTCATCCAGTGGATCCGCTCGGACAGCCAGGAGAACTTCTTCTCCTGCTCGGACGTCGTCTTCGACGGCGGCAACGGCGAGGTCACCGGGCTGACGCCCGGCGCGATGTCGGCGGACGAGGTCAAGGCGCTGGGCGAAGGCCAGGAGAACACCAAGGCCGACCCGGTCAAGGGCGCGCACGGCGACCACGGCGCGGCGGCGCCGCAGGCGCAGGCGGTGGAGACGCTGAACGCGGGCGAGTCGAACCTGGCCTCCTCGTCGGACGACTCCTCCGCGGTGCTGCCGGCTGCGCTGGCGGGCGCGGGCGCGGTGATCTTCGCGGGCGGCGCGCTGGTGTACAACCAGCGCCGGAACGGCCCGGGGAGGCAGCAGGTCTGACGGCCGCGACGTGCGGTAAGACGGCGGCGCCGAGGGGCGCCGCGCGGGGCGGGGCGAGCACGGGGGCGCCCGGCCTTGCGAAGGGCCCCGCGGCCCGGGTCGACGGGCCCGGGTCGCGGGTCGTATCTCGAGCCTCCCGGGCCCGGCGGGCGTGGGGTCCGGCCGGGCCCGGGCTGCCCGGCACTCGGGGGCGGGTGCCTGCGGGCGGCGTACGCACCGGGCACGGCCCCGCGGTCCGCGGGCAGGGCACAGGCCGTAGGCACCCTCGGGGCGCAAGCCCTCCTTATTTCTCCTCCTCCGCCTTACTTCTCCTCCTCCGCCCCGTGCAGACGCAGCACCCCCACGCGCAGGGCTTCCGCCGCCGCGGCCGGGGTCATCCGGCCGGCGGCGACCTCCGCTCCCGCCGCGTGGCCGAGGGCGACGGTGGCGGCGGCCAGCCAGTGCGGCTCGGCGTCGCGTACGAAATCCCCCGACTCCTGGCCGCGGCGGGCGATCCGCTCCAGCCGGTCGGTGATCGGCCGGTGCTGCTCGTCCTCCTGCCGGCGGTCCGCGGGGGGCGGCTCCGCGTGCCGGAGGCCCGGGTAGCGGTCGGCGATCTCCCAGCTCACGTCGAGCAGCCGCAGCAGACCCGTGGCGGCGGGGAGTTCGTCGAGGCGGGCGGCGTCGAGCGCGGCGTCGGTCTCCGCGGTGACGCGGTCGAAGACGGCGGTGAGCACCTCGTTGCGCGAGGTGTAGTGGGCGTAGACGGTCTGGCGGGTGACGCCCGCCGCGGCGGCGATGGCCTCGACGCTCGCCTCCGGCCGCTCGCCGAGCAGCCGGACCGCGGCGTCGACGATGGCGGACCTGCTGCGCTCGGCGTCGGCGCGGCGGCGGCGCGGGGCGGGGCGCCGGCCCGCGGGCTCGGCGGATTCGCTGGATCCCTTGGACGGCAAAGTCTTACACCTTGTCAAAGTTAGATCGGGCGCTATATCTTACGGAGTGTAAGAGATAGCGCCCTGCGGGTGCTACGTCGCCGTGCGCGCGGGCTTGCCCGCCACCGGAGGGGGGAGCGAGATGACAGACACAGCCCGCCAGTTCATGGCCGAGTTCTTCACCTCTTTCACGCGGGAGATCACGGCGGACGGCAGCGACCCGGGCCCGGTCGTCGATCGTTATTACACGCCGGACATCGTGCAGACGGCCGACGGGATCCGGATCGACCGGGAGCGGCTGGTGGCGCACATCCGCCCGGTCCGCAAGAACCTGGCGGACTTCGCGTTCGAGGTGCACGAGGCGCTGCGGGACGGGGAGCGGATCGCGGCCCGCTTCACGATCCACGCCACGGACCGCAGGGGCAGGCGCACGGCCACGGAGGTCCATCTCTTCGGCGAGCTGGCCCCGGACGGCCGGATACGCAGGACGCACCAGCTCAGCAGGACCATCAAGGACCCGGGGGCGGACGGGAACGGCCCGCGCGGGACAGCGGCGAGCGAGGAGGGGGACGGCCCGTGATCGAGACCCGTCACACCGTGCTGGGCATGGTGTGCAGTCACTGCGCGGCCATCGTCGGCGAGGAGATCGGCCGGGTCCCGGGCGTCACGGACGTGCGCGTGGACATAGAGGCCGAGACGGTCGTCGTACGGGCGGAGGGCCCGGTGCCGCGGGAGCGTATCCACGCCGCCGTGGAGGAAGCCGGCTACACACCGGGCCCGCCCCCGTCCGACCCACCGGACACCGCACCGCCTGACACCGGCGCGCATGACCAGACCACTCGACCCGGCAGGGCCTGAGACGGCACGGCCTGACACCGGACCATCCGACATCGGCCCGCCCTCCGCCACACCCCCGACGCCGTGCGGCCGCACGCCGTACCACTCCCGCCCGCGCCACCACCCGCCGAACCACCCCCGACACCACGGAGTTAGCACGTGCCGATCCGTATCCTCACCGCCGTCGCCCTGCTCTCCGCCGGGCTGCTCGCCGGCGCGTTCGGCTACGGCGCGGTGAACCTCGGCCCGACGTTCGACGCCGTGCCGCTGGAGACCCGCCTGTCGTTCCACGCCGAGCTGATGAAGATGAATTCGCCCGTGATGCAGACGGCGATGGCGCTCACCGCGCTCAGCGCGCTCGCCCTCGCCCTGCTGCACCGCGGCCGCGAGCGGCTGCTCGCCGCAGGGGCCACACTCCTCGCGGCGGCCTCGTTCCTCATCACCCGGTTCGGCAACGTGCCGATCAACGCCGACATCAAGAGGTGGGCCGTCTCCTCGGCCCCCGCCGACCACGCGGAGATACTCCGGCGCTGGGATCTCTACAACAACCTGCGGACGCTCACCGCGGTCGCCGCCTTCGCCCTGCTGATCACGCTCGCCCTCCGCCGTCGCGCCGCACGCCCTGCGGACGCGCCGGACGCGCCGGACGCGGCGGCACCCCCGGGGCGGACCCCGGGGGTGCCGGCGCACACGTAGCGGTGTGCGGGTGGTTCAGCCGGTGAAGCCGGCGGTGATGCGGGTGAACTCCCAGTTCGGGCGGTCGCGGTTGACCGACCAGAAGGCCATCCGGCCGATGTGGTGGGAGTTGGCCCAGTCGCGGATCTGGGTCCAGATCTGCGGCGTGGTGACCTCGCCCACGTCACTGGTGTTGTTCATGCCCGAGATGCCGACGTGCGCGTACGCCTCGGCGTCGCTCCAGCCGAAGACGGAGGTGAGCTTGGCCTTCAGCCCCTCGGCGGCCCGGACGGTGTTGCCGTACATGTCCGCGTGACCGCCGAAGTTGAACGGCATGATCGTGAAGTTGTCGACGTCCGCCTGGAGGGCGTGGGCCCGCTCGATCAGGCGGTCGCCCCAGGAGTTGGGGCCGGTGTTGAGAGTGGGGAACGTGAGGATGGTCCGCAGCCCGGGGTTGTTCTGCTTGACGATCTTCAGCGCGGTCAGGATGCGGTCCTGCACCGCCGGGTTCTCGAACTCGTCGGTGTTCTCGATGTCGACGTCGATCGCCTTCAGGTCGTAGGCGTCGATCACCTTCTGGTAGGCGCCGGCCAGCGCTTCGGCCGTCGAGCAGTTGGGGCCGAGCTTGTTGCCGCTCCAGCCGCCGATGGACGGGACGACGTCGCCGCCGGCCGCGCGGATGGCGTTGATGCTGCTCTGGTCGACGCCGCCGGTGAGCGGACGCTGGCTGTCCCACGCGGGGTTGCAGCCGTTCTGGGCCAGGATGAACGCCATCGTGTACCACTTGACGCCGGTCGCGCTCATGACCTCGGTCGGGCTCGGCGGGTTGCCCCAGCCCAGGTAGAGGTACGGCGCGGCCTGGACGAAGGCGGGACCGCCGCCGCCGTCCTTGCCGGTCGTGGCGCGCACCGCGGAGGTGGGCGGCGAGGCGTTGCCGGCCCGGTCCCTGGCCCGGACGGTGAAGGCGTACTCGGTGCTGGGCGTGAGCCCGGTGACGGTGGCGCTGGTGCCGGTCACCGTGGTGGCGAGGGTGCCGTCGCGGTAGACGTCGTAGGCGGTGACGCCGACGTTGTCGGTGGCGGCGCCCCAGGCGAGCGAGACGGAGGTGGCGGCAGTGCCGGTGACGCGGGGGGTGCCGGGGGCCCCGGGCGCCTCGGTGTCGGGCTGGCCGCCGGGGCCGTCGAGGCTGATGTCGTCGGCGTGGTAGGTGCCCTGGCCGTACCAGCCGTGGACGTAGACCTCGGCGCTCGTCTGGTTGGCGCCGGTGGTGAACGACGTGGTCAGCTCGGTGTAGCCGGCGGCGGAGGCCGTCCAGGTGGCGTTGCCGCCGGTCACGCCGAGATAGACGTAGCCGCCGCGCACCCAGCCGGACAGGGTGTACGTGGTGCCGGGCCGGACGGCGACGGTCTGGGCGCAGCGGGCGTTGCTGCTCGCGCTGGCGGCGCCGGCGAGCGCCTTGGTGCCGCTGTGCACGGGGCTGCTCACGACGGAGCCGGCCCCGTCGGCGCAGTTCCAGTTCGCCAGGCTGCCGGACTCGAAGCCCGGGTCGTTCAGCAGGTTGGCGGCCTGTGCCGGGGCGGGCAGGGCCACCGCGCCGGCGCCGGCGAGCAGCGCGGCGCCCAGGTAGGCGACTAAGCGGTTTCGGATACGCACGGGTCCTCCCAGTGCGGTGGGGTGGGTGCCCGGGTCGGACGAGGGCGGCACCGGCACGGGCATTGCATGACGCAGGCATGACATTTCTGCGGACGGCCGGGGATCGGGCCGCCTCGAACAGGGAGGGGGCGTGGCGCTATTGGTCTGGACCTATCAACGGATTGAAGCCGAGCCCCCCGACGCCGTCAAGCCCCCGCCCCGTCGGGCCGGTTGGCGCGACCGGGAGCCGACGCTCACAGGTGCGGGGACTGCGGAGCAAGAACCGCTTCAGCCGCCGAGCCGCTCTGCGAGCCGAAGCAGCTCGGCAACGCGCAGCACCCGGTCGCCGAAGCCCGGCAGGGGGACATGGAGCGGCTGGGCCCAGCGGACGGGAACCGCCTCCAGTCCGTAGTACGCCCCCGCGAGCCCCCCGGTCACCGCGGCGACGGTGTCCGTGTCACCGCCGAGGTCGATCGCCGCGCGTATCGCGTCCTCGAAGCCCGTGGTGGTACGCAGGGCCCAGACCGCGGAGCCCAGGCAGGGCCAGACGGCACCGTTGAACTCGGTCGCCTGATCGGGGTGCCAGCCGGGCGCGAGAACGGTGGCGTAGCGGCCGCGGTGCTCGGGGTGGACGAGAGCCAGGGTGTCCGGGATCGCGGCGAGGGGGTCGGCGCCCTCGAACGCGACGCGGACGAGTTCGTGGAAGATCGCGGTGCCCTCCCAGGCCGCGCGGTCACCGTGGGTGAGAGCGGCGATGCGGCGGGCCGCGTCCATGGCGGCTTCCCGACCGGCGGCCGCGAAGTGGACCGCCGAGGTCGACGCCCGCATCAACGAGCCGTTTCCCGCCGCCCGTTGGTTGATCCGGAAGTGGACCGCGGCGGCGCGATCCCAGGAGTGGCCGTTGGTCAGGACGTCTTCGGTCTGCAGGCCGATGTCCTTGGGCTCCGATGCCGCCCACCGCTGAAAGCGGGCGAAGATGTCCGCCAGGTCGAGTCCGCCGCGTTCCAGCAGCGAGTCCGCGACCAGAACGGCCATCTGCGTGTCGTCAGTCGCCTCGCCGGGGTCCCAGCCACCACCACCGCACATCTCGCCACCGGCTCCAGGCTCCGGAAACCGCGCGGAGAAGGCTCCCCCGGGGCCGAACTCGAAGGGGCCGCCCAGGGCGTCACCCACCGCTGAACCGACGATCACGCCGGCAGCCCGCTGCATCCGATTCATTCGCGCAGGCTAGCCGTGCCGCGCAGACGGCCACGAGGCCCTGCACCCTCGTGACAGACCGGCGCCGTTCCGGTGCCGCCAGGGGCCGGGCGATCCCGGCGAGTCGTCAGCGGTGGACGATCCCGAACCCCGTCCGCACGAGCCCTCAGCCCGTCAGGCTCCCGCCTTCGACGGGTCGTCGCCGCCGGAGCGGCCCGCGGCACCGGTCCCGTCCGGCCCGGCCGGCCCGCCCGCCTCGCCCGCTCCTTCCGGGCCGCCGCCGGCGAGCCGTTCCACCTCCGCCGCCCACTCGTCGACGTGCGCGACGAAGTCGTCGACCATCCGGTGGAACAGCTCCGCCAGCGTCCGCAGATCCTCCGGCGACCACCCCGCCAGCGCCCCCTGCATCCCCCGGCACGCCACCGCGCGGATCCGCCCGATCGCCTCGCGCCCCGCGTCGGTGAGCTGGATGCGCTGCGCCCGGCGGTCGTCCGGATCCGGGACGCGGGAGACGTACGCCGCCTTCTGCAACTGCTGCACCTGCCGCGTCACGTGCGACGCCTCCACCCCCAGCCGGTCCGCCAGCTCGCCCAGGCGCAGCGGCTCGGAGTCGTCGATCTGCCGCAGCAGCGCCACCGCCGCCCGGTCCAGCGGCACCTCGGCCAGCGCCATCAGCCGGTCGTGCTGCCGCGCCCGGCTGCTCAGATACGCGATGCGGCTGAGCGCACGCTCGATCTCGGCCACGTCCGAGGAGACGTGGGTGGCTTCAGGTGGCCGGACAGACATGGGGATCACTTTAACCTTAATTTGCTTGACTCAACTAAGTATCACATGCTTGCGTAAGTCAAGTAATCCACTTCCCGTCGCAGGAGTCCACCCCGATGACAGACACCGCCACCACGGTGGCCGAGGACGGCCGCGCCGACCGGCCGGGACAGTCCTCAGGACCCGGCCTGACGCTGCTCGCGCTGGCGTCCGCCGGGCTCGTCGTATCGCTGCAGCAGACGCTGGTGCTGCCTCTGCTCCCCCAGCTCATGCAGACGTTCGACATCTCCGTCGCCGCCGTCTCGTGGGTCTTCACCGCGACGCTGCTCGCCGGGGCGGTCGCCACGCCGCTGCTCTCCCGCTTCGGCGACATGTACGGCAAGAAGAAGATGATCTCGGTGACGATGGGCATGCTCGTCGCCGGCTCCGTCATCTGCGCGATAGCCGACTCCCTCGCCCTGCTCATCGTCGGCCGCGCGCTCCAGGGCACCGCCGCGGCCGTCATCCCGCTGGCCATCGGGATGATCCGTGACTCCTACCCGCGGGAGAAGGTCACGACCGCCATCGGCGTCGTCAGTGCCACCCTCGGCGTCGGCGGTGCCGTGGGCATGCTCGTCACCGGTCTCATCGCCGACAACACCGACTCCCACCACCCGGTCTTCTGGATCGCCGCCGCCATGGCCGCCGTAGGACTGCTCTTCGTGCTGTTCTGCACCCGCGACTGCGGCCGCCGCCTCGGCGGCCGCCCCGACCTCGTCGGCGCCGCCCTGCTCGGCGGCTGGCTGGTCAGCCTGCTGATCGGCATCAGCCAGGGCAACTCGTGGGGCTGGACGGACGCCCGCATCCTCGGCCTGTTCACCGCCGCGGTCGTGCTGTGCGCGGTCTGGGTGGCCGTCGAACTGAGGATGCGCGAGCCGCTCGTACGGCTGCAGATCCTCGTCGGCCCCAAGTCGCTCTCGGCGAACCTCGCCTCGCTGCTCCTCGGCTTCTCGATGTTCGCCGCCTTCACCCTGATCTCGAACTTCATCCAGACCCCCGAGGCCGAGGTCGGCTACGGCCTCACCGGCTCGGTGCTCGACGTCGGCCTGTACATGCTGCCGAGCACCCTCACCATGCTGGTCTTCTCCGCGCTCTCCGGCCGCATCGAGGCCCGGATCGGCGCCGCCTGGACCCTCGCCACCGGCTCGGTCATCGCGGGCGTCGCGTACGTCTGGCTCGCGCTCATGCACGACTCCCCGCTCGACGTCATGATCTTCAGCGGCATCCAGGGCCTCGGCATCGGCATCGCCTACGCGGCCCTCGGCACGCTCGCCGTCCAGCACGTGCCCATGGACCAGAGCGGCATCGCCAGCGGCATCAACTCCCTCGTGCGCACCGCCGGCGGCAGCATCGCCAGCGCCGCGACCGCGGCGGTGCTGGCGGCGCAGGTCATCGACGGCACCGAGGTGCCGACCGTCGACGCGTACGTCCTGTGCTTCGTCATCGCCGGGGTCGCGGCCGGCGCGGCGGCGGCCATCGCCGCGGTGCACGGGCTGCGGCACGGCCGCAAGTAGCGCGTACGGCCCCGGGCGCCCGTTCCGTACGGCACCCGGGGCCGGACCCGCCGCCGGGCGGTGGCGGGAGTTCCGCTTCGCGGTCTGCCTGGTGGGCGGCAGTAGACTCGCCGCTGTGGCGGACACCCAGTACGAAGACCTGTTGCGAACCGTGCTCACCTCCGGGACGGCCAAGGCCGACCGGACGGGCACCGGCACCCGGAGTGTCTTCGGACACCAACTGCGCTACGACCTCGCGCAGGGCTTCCCACTGATCACCACCAAGAGGGTGCACCTGAAGTCCATCGTGTACGAGCTGCTGTGGTTCCTGCGCGGCGACTCCAACGTCGGCTGGCTCCAGGAGCACGGCGTCAGCATCTGGGACGAATGGGCGGGACCGGACGGCGAACTGGGCCCCGTCTACGGCGTCCAGTGGCGCTCCTGGCCCACCCCCGACGGCCGGCACGTCGACCAGATCAGCGACGTACTCGACACCCTCCGCCGCAACCCCGACTCCCGCCGCATGATCGTCTCCGCCTGGAACGTGGCCGAGCTGGAGAACATGGCGCTGCCGCCGTGCCACGCCTTCTTCCAGTTCTACGTCGCCGAGGGCAAGCTCTCCTGCCAGCTCTACCAGCGCAGCGCGGACCTCTTCCTCGGCGTCCCCTTCAACATCGCCAGCTACGCGCTGCTCACGCACATGGTCGCGCAGCAGACCGGCCTCGAACCGGGCGACTTCATCTGGACCGGCGGCGACTGCCACATCTACGACAACCACGTCGAGCAGGTGACGGAGCAGCTCTCGCGCACGCCGTACGAGTTCCCGGAGCTGCGGCTGCGCCGGGCGGACTCCCTCTTCGACTACGCGTACGGGGACGTCGAGATGCTCGGCTACCGGCACCACCCGGCCATCAAGGCCCCGGTCGCGGTGTGAACGTAGGGCTCATCTGGGCGCAGGCGCGCGACGGCGTGATCGGCGCGGACAACGGCATTCCGTGGCGCCTCCCCGAGGACATGGCGCACTTCAAGGCGACCACCCTCGGCCACCCGGTGGTGATGGGGCGCAGGACCTGGGACTCGCTGCCACCGCGGTTCCGCCCGCTGCCGGGCAGGCGCAACGTGGTGGTGACGCGCGACCCCCGCTGGACGGCGGAGGGCGCGGTCGGCGCGGGGTCCGTCGACGGGGCGCTGGAACTGGCCGCGGGTTCGCCGGCGGCCACGATGGTGTGGGTGATCGGCGGCGGCGAGATCTACCGGGCCGCGCTGGGGCACGCCACGACGCTCTCGGTGACGGAGGTCGACACGGCGGTGGCGGACGGCGACACGTACGCGCCGGTGCCGGGACGGGAGTGGCGGGTCGCGGAGGACGGCGGCTGGCGGCTCGGCAGGTCGGGATTGCGGTATCGGATCCGTACGTTCACGAGGTAACTCCGGAACGCGCCGCCGCAGCGCACCGGAACCGCGCCATCAAGCCTCGCACGCCAACAAACCTCGTACGCAACAACAAACCCCGCACGCCCGCCCAAGGGTAGGCGCCTCCTCTGACATCACACGCAGCCCACGGCCCTCCCGACGCAAGTCCGCAGGTCGGGCGACGGTGTCCCGGGGGCAGGAGGCCACGGTGCGAAGCGCGCAATGCCGCCGCGGGCCCCCGGGGCAATGTCACAGGGCGTGGCTACCCTTGGGCGGGAGTGCGGGATCGGTAACGGACCGGCGCGGGACAGGTGCGGGACAGGTGCGGGACAGGTGCGGGACCGGCGCGGGACCGGCGCGGGACCGGCCGGATCCGTGCAGGTCAGTCGGTCTTCTGCCAGGCGCCGACGCCGAGTTCGCCCGTCGTGCCGAGGTCCAGTTCCGGCGCCACCGTCACCGGTGCGGCGTCAGGCCGCGCCCACACCCGTACGTACGGAACGTCGACCGGCTCGCCCGCCTCGACCGTGTTGCGCCACACCAACTGCGTCGACGCCCGCTCCCCCGGCTGCAGCGCCAGCGGCCACGGCGGGGCGTCCGCGCCGGTGCCGGAGGCGATGGCGGCGCCGCCGCGGCGGATACGTACGCCGGTGACCTCCGCATGTTCCTCGTCGAGGAGTTGCAGGCGCGGATAGCCTTCCAGCCGGTGTATCTCGGTGCCGCAGTTCTCCAGGTGCAGCCCGACGACCCGAAGGCCCATCGCGGCGTTGCCCTCGTCCGCGTACAGCCGCACCCCCGTGGGCGGGCACGGACCGCCCGTCGACGGCGCCTCGTCCGCCGGGACGCTGCGCACCTCGCCGATCTGCACCTGGGCCACGCGCCCGGCCGACATCGTGTCGGTGACGTCGGCCTGGCCGGGCACCGTACTGCCGGCCGGGACCGACTCCACGATCTTCTCCGGGTACGACAGCACCTCGCCTGAGGCGGCACGGACCTCGAAGGCGACGGTGTACGTCATCGCCTCCGGCCCCCGGTTGGCGATCTCGAACTCCACCCGCACCGGCTCCGCGCTCTCCGGGTTCGTGTGGACGCGGGTAAGGGTCACGCCGTCGACCTCCACCGGAGTCGGGTTGCCCGGCGCGGTCGGGGCCCCGGCGTCCACCGCCCCGTCCGCCGGCTCGGTGCCGCAGCCGGCGAGCAGCAGCACGGCGGCGAGGCCGAGGGCGAGGGGGCCGGCCTGACGTATACGGAACGGCCGGGAGGCACGGGTGGCGGGGCGCATCCGCCCAGTCGACCAGGGCGGATGCGCCGCGGCCGTGACGGGGGTCACTCCTTCTGCCACAGCACGGTCACAGTTCCGCGCCGCGGACCGGCCCGCCGCCGCTCGGCCGGAGACCGGCCGTAGTCCGGCCGAAGACCCGCTCAGCCCACCGGCACGCGCGCCAGCCGCAGTTCGTGCGCCCCGTCCGGGCGCGCGGCCTCGAAGTAGATGTGCCACGTGCCCTCCGCCACCACCGCGTCGACGTAGCGCACCGAGCCCGTCCCGTACGGGACGGTCGCCCACGGCCCCTCGGTGCTGAGCCGGTGCCAGGTGCGCAGGTCGTACGAGAGCGCGAGGCCGCAGTTCTCCTCGTAGTTCTGCTCATGGGAGGCGATGCCGTCGTAGAAGCCGAGCCAGCCGGCGCCCGGGCCGAGCGGGACCGCGGAGTTGAGCCGGGTCTGGTACGCGTCCCAGCCGCTGCCGGTGGGCATGGCCTCGCCCTGCCAGGCGAAGGTCGCGCCGTCGTCGAGGGAGAGGGCGAGACCCGTGGGGTGGGTGGTGACGCCGGTGTTGAAGACGTCGGCGGTGGCGTGCGCGCGGTCGGCGTCGGCGGCGGCGATCCCGGCGGCCGCGTAGCTCGCGAAGAGGTAGGTCACCGGGCCGTGCCGGAGCGTGTACGGGTCCTTGACGCCCTCGGTGCCGGTGCCGGCGGCGGTGAGCGCGGGGCGGGCCCCCGCCAGGTCGAAGGCGTCGGGCGCGGCGGCGTCGACGACGTCGATGCGCCAGCGGGAGTCGGCGGGGTCGACGTAGCTGAGGTAGAGCTGGTAGCCGCCGGGGGTGGGCAGCAGGCTGAAGCGCTCCATCGAGTCGGTGCCCAACTGCCGGCTCTCCACGCTCCACACGTCGGTGAAGTCCGTCCCGTCCTCGCTCACCGCGACCGCGCACCGCCAGCCGCGCTCGCCCCCGGGGTGCCCTCGCGGCCGCCGTCGCCGGTACGTCATCAGCCACCGCCCCTGCTCGGGCTCGTACAGCACCCCGGGGCAGCCGGTCCAGTACCCGGCTTCGGGGGCCTCGGGCAGCATGACGACCTCCGCCTGCGCGGGGTCGAAGGCGGGCAGGGGCGCGCTGATGCGGTGGGTCGGCATGCTGATCAGCCTAAGAGCCCGGCGGCCGGGGGCGTAGACCGCGCAACGTGACGAGGAGGTGAACTCGCACGTGGGCGAGGTGAGGTGGGGCGAGGCGGGGCGAGGCCGGGCGGGTCGGGGACTGCCGGGCGGCGGTCGGTCAGGGGGCGTGCCAGGTGAGGCTGTAGCGGCGCAGGACGTGGCGGTGGTAGCGCACGCCGGGGAGTATGCGGCGCGCCTCCGCGCGGACTTCGCCGTAGCTCATGTGCGGGCTGATGAACGGCATGCCGGTCGGGAAGGAGGCGCGCCGCAGCACCTTCGCGGCGCGTACGACGGGCGCGGCGGCCACGGTGACCGCCCAGTCGCCGAAGCTCGCCTCGCGGGCGAGGCCGACGACCACGAGGACGCCGCCGGGGCTCAGCAGTTCGCGCATGCGGACGAGGGCGGGGGTGAACTCCATCTGGTGCACCGCGGAGACCGAGCAGATGAAGTCGTAGCCGGCGGCGGGCAGCTCGGCGGTGAGGAAGTCGCCCGCGACGAAGTCGATCCCGGGCCGGTCCGCGGCCCGTTCGCGGGCGCTGGCGATCATCTCCGGGGAGTTGTCGACGCCGGTGACGCGCTCCGCCCGCGCGGCGAGCTTGCGCGCGAGGAGGCCGTCGCCGCAGCCGACGTCCAGCGCGTCGCGGCAGCCTTCGGGGACGGCGCGCAGGATGCCCGGGTGGTGGGCGACGTTGGTGTTCCAGTACGGCGTGAGGTCGGAGTCCGGCATCGGTGCATGGTACGGACGGGGGCGCGGGGGCGCGAGAGTAGGCGGACGATGGCGTACGCGCGCGGGCGTACCCGGGTGCGCGCGGGGATGGCGTGGGGCGTACGAGAAATACGGGAAACACCGCGAAATACGGGGTGTACGGCCCGTATCGGCGCGCCACCGCCGGACTGACGGTCCCCGACTCCGGGTCCCCGGTCGCCGTCCCCGGACCGCTCCGGCCGCCAGCCCCGGGCCGCTCCGATCGCCATCCCCGGCCCGGTGCCCGCCCAACTGCCGTACCGGACCGGACATTTGGCGCGTTCCCGCGTATCGATGCACGCGTCCGTGCCGGCTCTCTTGACGGCCGTTCTCCGGAGCGTAACCATCCAGCCCAACGGGAGAGCGCTCTCCCGCTCTCCTCCCCCACCCCCCAGGAGGCCCCCGATGAGGAGATCGCGGCTCTACGCCGTACTCCTGCCGGCCCTGGCCCTGGCGCTGTGCGTCACCGCACTCGGCGCCATCGCCGTCACCGGCGAGAAGGCCGGCGCCAGCACCACCGAAGCAGCCGCCGGCACCGACAACCCGGCCCACGCCGCGCACGCGGCCCACGCCCAGCCCCGCCCCGTCGCCTCCGGCGACGACCCCGACGGCGACGGCTACATCCCCGCGGAACCGCCCGTCACCGGCGTCGTACCGTCCGACAAGGAGCCGCCCCACCGCTACTTCCACGAGTTCCAGGCCAACTGCTCCGTCACCCACACCAAGCCGGACGACCCCATCGTCTACCCCGGCCAGCCCGGCAAGTCCCACGACCACACCTTCATGGGCAACGACACCACCGACGCCTACAGCACCACCGCCTCGCTCGACGCCGGCGGCACCGAGTGCAAGGCCCCCGGCGACAAGTCCGGCTACTGGATGCCCACCGTCCTCAACGGCGGCCGGCCCGTGCTGCCGGTCGGCGAGCAGGTCATCTACTACAAGGCCGGCGTCACCGACTACACCAGCGTCCGCCCGTTCCCCAAGGGCCTGCGCTTCGTCGTCGGCAGCCCGCTGCAGAGCGCCGAGGAGTTCCGCAACCATCCGGGCTTCGTGGAGGGCTGGGAGTGCGGCGAGAGCTACTTCAACGTCGACATCCCCGCCACCTGCCCCGGCACCCCGGACACTCAGCTCAACATCCGGATGCAGGCGCCCAGTTGCTGGGACGGCCGCTACCTGGACACTCCCGACCACAAGAGCCACATGGCGTATCCCGTGGTCAAAGCCGGTACGAACAACAACGTGTGCCCGCAGAGCCACCCGGTGGCGCTGCCGATGATCGAGTTCAAGATGGCGTTCCCGGTGAACGGAGACATGTCACGGGTCGCGCTCTCCAGCGGCCGCGGCTACTCCTTCCACTACGACTTCATCAACGTCTGGGACGACGCCACCCTCAAGGCGCTCGTCGACCACTGCGTCGTCGGCGCACTCCAGTGCAACGCGCGCGGCTACGACGAGACCCACCCCGAAGCCGGCGCCGCCCTCAACGAGGACTACGAGCTTCCCTGACCCCCACCCCTGGAGGATCCCTTCCCATGCACCCCCGACCCCCCGCACCCCCCGGCGCGGCGAGACCCCGGCGCGCCCGGGGCCTGCCCGCCGCACTGCCCGCCCTCGTGGCCGCCGGCGCGCTGCTGGCCGGCCTGACGACCGCGCTCCCGGCCGCCGCCGCGCAACCGGCGCCGGAGC
The DNA here is from genome assembly GCF_042874195.1 of Streptomyces sp. NPDC004134. Taxonomy (NCBI): domain Bacteria; kingdom Bacillati; phylum Actinomycetota; class Actinomycetes; order Kitasatosporales; family Streptomycetaceae; genus Streptomyces; species Streptomyces sp. NPDC004134. The sequence continues at coordinate 18,176 of NZ_JBIAMS010000008.1, forward strand.
CGGCCCCGGTGACCGCCCCGGCCCCCGAAACCGCCACCGAACTCGCCATCGAAGCCGCCACCGAAGCCGAACCCCAAGCCGCCGCCGCGAGCGTCGTCAAGGTCACCGGCTCGCCGGGCGCGTGGCAGCTCACCGTCGACGGCCAGCCGTACACGGTCAAGGGCCTGACCTGGGGCCCGCCCGTCGCCGAGGCCGCCTCCTCCATGCCGGACGTCGCGTCCCTGGGCGCCAACACGGTACGTACCTGGGGCACCGACGCCACCACCCGCCCGCTCCTCGACGCCGCCGCGGCCAACGGCGTCAAGGTCATCGCCGGCTTCTGGCTCCAGCCAGGCGGCGGCCCGGGCAGCGGCGGCTGCGTCGACTACGTCGCGGACACCGCGTACAAGAACGACATGCTCGCCGAGTTCCCCCGCTGGGTGGAGACGTACCGCGACCACCCCGGGGTGCTGATGTGGAACGTCGGCAACGAGTCGGTCCTCGGCCTGCAGAACTGCTACCAGGGCGCCGAGCTGGAGCGCCAGCGTGACGCGTACACCAGCTTCGTGAACGACGTCGCCAAGCGTATCCACCAGGTCGACCCGAACCACCCCGTGACCTCCACCGACGCCTGGGTCGGCGCCTGGCCGTACTACAAGCGCAACGCCCCCGACCTCGACCTGTACGCCGTCAACGCGTACGCCGCCGTCTGCGACGTGCGCGCCGCCTGGGAGGCCGGCGGCTACGACAAGCCGTACATCGTCACCGAGGGCGGCCCGCCGGGCGAGTGGGAGGTCGAGGACGACGCCAACGGCGTGCCGACAGAGCCGTCCGACGTCGCCAAGGCCGAGGGCTACGGGCGCGCGTGGGACTGCATCACGGGCCACCGCGGCGTCGCGCTCGGCGCCACCCTGTTCCACTACGGCATCGAGAACGACTTCGGCGGCGTGTGGTTCAACCTCACCCCGGACAAGCAGCGGCGGCTGTCGTACTACGCGGTCAAGGAGGCGTACGGGCGCGACACCGGCGGCGACAACACCCCGCCGGTGATCTCCGGCCTGCGCGTCGGCGACGCGGGCGCGGGCGCCGTGCCCGCGGGCCGGGAGTTCACGCTCTCCGCGAACGTCGCCGATCCGGACGGGGACGCGCTGACGTACGGGGTGCTCGTCAACAGCAACTACATCGACCAGGACAAGGCGCTGCGGCCGGCGCAGTTCCGGCAGACGGGCGCGGGGACGTTCGCGGTGACGGCGCCGGACCGGCTCGGCGTGTGGAAGGTGTACCTGCGTGCGACGGACGGCAAGGGCAACGTCGGCATCGAGACGCTGTCGGTGAAGGTCGTCCCGCCGCCGGTCGACGGCACCAACGTCGCCCGGGGCAAGCCCTCCACGGCGTCCACCGAGCAGACCGACGCCTACGGCGGCTGCCCCTGCGAGGCCGGCGACGCGACCGACGGCAGCTACTCGACCCGCTGGGCCAGCTCGTGGGCCGACCCGCAGTGGCTGCGCGTCGACCTCGGCGAGCGGACGACGTTCACGCACGTCCAGCTCGCGTGGGAGGCCGCCTTCGCCAGGTCGTACGCGATCCAGGTCTCGGACGACGGGCAGAACTGGCAGACGGTGTACGAGACCACCGCGGGCAACGGCGGGATCGACGACCTGGAGGTGTCCGGCACCGGCCGCTACGTGCGGATGAACGGCACCGCACGGGGCACCGGATACGGGTACTCGCTCTACGAGTTCGGCGTGTACCGCTGATCGATCAGTCGTTGGAGAGCGGTTTCCGGCGCGTGCTATAAAGGCGCGTATGGGCCGACCGCCGACGCTGGAGGACGTGGCCCGGGTCGCCGGAGTGTCCCGGGCCACGGTCTCGCGCGTGATCAACGGCACCCGGAACGTCGACCCGGCGATCCAGGAGACGGTCCGCGCCGCAGTCCGCACCACGGGCTACGCGCCCAACAGCGCGGCCCGCTCCCTCGTCACCCGGCGCACCGGGGCGGTGGGCCTGGTGATCTCCGGCGCGGGCGAGGGCGGCGACGAGGCCGCGTACCGGCGCTACGTCTTCTCGGACCCCTTCTTCGGCCGCATCGTCGACGGCGTGATGGGCGCGCTGCGCCCGCGGGGGATGCACCCGATGCTGATGCTCGCGGAGACGTCGGACGCGCGCGAACAGGTGGTGGCCCACCTGCGCCAGGGCATCGCCGACGGCGCACTGCTGGTCTCCACGCACGGCGAGGACCCGCTGCCGGGGATGCTGACGGCCGCGGGCGTCCCGACGGTGCTGTTCGCGCGCCCGGCCCGCCCGGTCCCGGCCGGATACGTGGACCTGGCCCACCGCGACGGCGCGCGCCTGGCCGCGGAACACCTCCTGGCCCGCGGCTGCCGCAGACCGGTGACGATATGCGGCCCGCTGGACGTACTGGCGGGGCAGGAGCGACTCGACGGCTTCAACCAGGCGATGGCCCGCCACGGCCACGCGTACGTCCCGTGCGCGGAGGGCAACTTCACGGCGGCGAGCGGCGAGCAGTCCATGACCCGCCTGCTACGCGAACACCCGGACCTGGACGGCGTCTTCGCGGCGAACGACCTGATGGCGCGAGCGGCGGTGCAGGTCCTGCGCGAGCAGGGCAGACGGGTCCCGGAGGACGTGGCGGTGATCGGCTTCGACGACAGCAGCGCGGCGACGTCGACGCGCCCGGGGCTGACGACGGTGCGGCAGCCGGTGGAGGAGATGGCGGGAGAGATGGTGACCCTGCTGCTGACGGCGCTGGAGTCGCCGGGGTCGAGCCCGAGATCGGTGATCTTCGAACCGGAACTGGTGGCACGGGAGTCGGCGTAGGGGGTCTGTACCCGGGGGCAGGATCTAGCGGGAGGGCCCAGGGGCCCGTACGGGACGGTGGGGGCTGAGCGTCCGTACGGGACGGGAGGGCGTTGCGGGTCCGCACCGGACGGGAGGGGCCCGGGGTCCGCACCGGACGGGGTGGGCCCGGGGTCCGCACCGGACGGGAGGGGCCCGGGGTCCGTACCCGGACGGGAGGGGTCGGACGGCGCGGTTGGCCCAGGGCGTCGAGCGGGGGATCGGGCGGTGTCGGAGGACCGAGCGCCCGGCGGGCGGGCAGCAGTGGGGAGCGGGGGCCGGCGCAGGGGTGCGCGGCACCGGGGAGCGGGGCCGGTCGGCGCCGGGCGAGGCAGGCGTACGGGTGCCTGGTAGAGGGGGGCGGGGTCGGCGCACGGGTACCGGCACCGGGGGGTGGGGCTGGCGTAGAGGTGCACGGCACCGGGGGCGAGGCCGGCACACGGTGCCCGGCTGGCGGAGGTTGCCGAGCCCCGGGGGCCGGAGTCGGGGTGGGCGGTCTCGTAGGTGAGCTGCTGGACGTGGGTTTTGGAGCATTGGGCCCCCCGGGCCGGAGCTCAGCGGCGTCCCCGGAGGAACGGGCTCCGGGCGCAGCGGCGCTCTCACGCAAGACCCGGTGCCCGCCGGCGCCCAGCACCGACCCATCCGGGGAAGCGCCGCCCAACTCCCAGCCGCACGACGGGCGTCCGCCCGGCGGCGGTGCGCAGGGGGTGCGGCCGGTGCTGCCGCAGCGGAGAGATTGGGTCGTAACTCGCGGTAACACCCCTGGATGCGGCCCGAATCGGCTCCTGGTGCCGACTTTCGCCCACCCAGACGCATCCACCCGGCTATCAGCTACCCAGGTGGCTGGGAGCGCTCGCGGCAGGGATGAACTCGCGGTAACCCACCCCGAAACCAGCCCAAACCGCCTACCGGGCCAGAGTTTCGCCCACCCAGCCACACCAACCACCGTCCGGAACACCCCGACTGAGCGCAAGCGAGCCAAACTCCCGGCAATCCCTGCCGCGAACCTGGACATACCGCCCTGGCGAGCCGACTTTCCCTCATCGACACGCACGCATCCGATTGGGAGGCCAGCCGCCACCGACGACAGCTCCCGGACAGAGGGATTGGGTCACAACTCGCGTTAACGCCTCCAGCGAGCCTGGACAAACCACCCTCGCAAGCCGACTTTCGCCCATCGACACACACGTGGCCGATTCCGAGAGCGACCGCCCCCGGCGATGGCTCCCGGGCGGAGGAATTGAGCAATACTCGCGGTAACATCTCCCACGAACTGGGTCAAATCGTCCTCACGGGTCGACTTTCGCTCATCGACGCGCACGCGGCCGATTCCGAGACCGACCACTCCCAGCGGCGGCTCACGGGTGGAGGGATTGGGCCGTAACTCGCGGTAGCGCCTCCAGCGAGCCGGGGCGAATCGCCCTCGCGGGTCGACTTTCGCCCATCGGCGGGCACGCGGCCGTGCCGAGGCCCGGCGATTGCTGTCCGCGGTGCCTGGACGGAGGGATTGGGTCGTAACTCGCGGTAACACCCCCGGATCCGGGCCGAATCGGGACCCGGGGCCGGAGTTTCGCCCGGCGGCACGCACGCACAGTCCGTCGAGGCGGCAGAGGCGCGCCGGTGCGGGCTCCCCGAAGGGGTCCGGCCCGGCGGATGTGGGTCACGGCGACCCCGTACGGCCTGCGCCTACGGTTGGCCTGGGCCCGCCCCCGTGCGATGCTCGCCTCCTCCAGCCCCGCCCCGGGCCCGCCCCGCGAACACCCCGGCGCCAGCCCTGCATCCGGCCCACCCCGCGAACGCCCCGGCGCCAGCCCTGCATCCGGCCCGCCCCGCAAACGCCCCCCTGGGCGTCCGGTCCCACCTCGCCGGGGTTGCCCGTGACCGGTCCCGCTCTGCGCCGGTCTTCGCCCCCTGCTTACCCGGGGGCCACCCCGCGATCGGATCAGGCCCGGCACCGGTCTTCGCCCCCGACACCAGGGGACACCGGCAACCCGGCTGAGCCCAGATCCGGGGGCCCACCCCACCCGCCGGGGGTATCCGCGACAGAGCGCAGCCGTCTCCGGCCTCCGCCCCCGTCCCACGGGGACAACGGCGATCGGGCTCAGCCCACCTCCGACCTCCGCCCAACGTCCTACAAGAACATCGGCGATCGGCCCCAGCCCGCCTCCGGCCTGCGCCCCACGTCCGCCGGGGCAACGGCGATCAGGGCAGAGCCCGGCGAGCGGCAGCCCGCCCCACGTCCGCCGGGAACATCGGCGATCGGGGAAGACCCGGCACCCGGCAGTCCGGCCTCCGTCGGCAGGGTGCATCGGCGATCAGGGCAGACCCACCGGCCGGCGGCCCGGCCCCCCGTCCGCCGAGAACATCGGCGATCGGGACTGGCCCAACTCCCGGCGGCCCGGCCACCCCGTCCGCCGGGCTCCGCCTCCGTAGTCCCGTTCGAGGGCGCCCGCTCCCTCCGGGCCACCCATAGCCGCCGGTCTTTCGGGCCGGAGTCCGGTGTCAAGGGTGGGGCGAAGCCCCATCGCGAAGCGACGCTCCCGCAGCGAAGCGGAGGGAGCGCCCTTGACACCGGACGGAGGGCCGCATCATCAGGAGTGGGGTGGCCCGGGGGGAGCCTTTACGACACGGCCGCTCCCTTCGCCGCCACCCCGTACGCCGGCCCACCCCACGCAGCAGCGCCACCCCGTCGCCGTACCCCCGTACCCGGCCCGCACAGGCACGACGTACCAGCTCAACGCCCTGCTGCCCCCCGCGTTGTCAGAGCAGGCGCCTACCCTTGGGCGGGTGTGAGGGGAGATCGGGGCGCGTGCCTTGGGCGGGTGTGGGCGGAGTTCCGGATGCGTGGCTGGGTGGATGGGGTGGAGTTCCGGGCGCGTGCCCTGGGCGGGTGTGGGCGGAGATCGGGGCGCCTACCCTTGGGCGGGTGTGAGGGGAGATCGGGGCGCGTGCCCTGGGCGGGTGGGGGTGAAGTTCCGCGCGCGTGCCTTGGGGAGGTGGGCCGGAGTTCCGGGCGCGTGCCTTGGGTGCGTGGGGGCGGAGATCCGGGGCGTGGTCTGGGTGGGTGTGAGGGGGTTCCGGGCGCCTGCCCTTGGTGTGAGCGGATCCGGGCGCGCATCCCCCGGTGGCGTGCGGGGACGACCCGGCGCGCATGATCCCCGTACCTAGCCCTCCCGCGACGGCACGCACGCCGCCTCCTGGGCTGCCATCACCTCGTCCCCGTGCGCGAAGGCCCACGCCCCGAACGCGCCGATCGGCGTCAGCAAGCTCTCTCCCAGCTCCGTCAGCCCGTACTCCACCCGCCCCGCCTCCCCAGGCCGCTCATCCCGTTCGACCAAGCCGTTGAACTGCAGCCGCCGCAGTGTCTCCGTCAGGACCTTGGAGCTGATGCCGCCGATCTTCTCCCGCAGTTCCACCGGCCGTCTCGGACCGTCGCGCAGTGCCCACAGCACCACGGCGTTCCACGTGTTGGAGAGCAGGTCGAAGGCGAGGCGGGCCCGGCAGTCGGCGAGAAACGCGTCAGTCGTCACGTACCAAATGGTGCCCGCCCCGCCTTCTAACGTCGTTCCGAACCCCCCAGCCAGCACCCACGCGAAACGGAACACGCAATGAAGATCGGCGTATTGGGAACCGGAAACATGGCCCACGCTCTCGCCACCCACTGGGTACGCGCCGGGCACCACCTCACCATCGGCGGACGCGACATCCACAAAGCCCACCACCTCGCCGCCCGCCTCGGCGGCGCCACCACCGCCGGCGACCTCCGCGCCGCCGCCGAGGGCGGCCAGGACGTCGTCCTGGCCGCCCTGCCCTTCGACGCAGGCGCAGACGTCCTACGGGACCTGGGCGCCGCCCTGGACGGCAAGGTGCTCCTCGACTGCTCCAACCCCGTCGGGCCCGGCTTCCGCCTGCTCACGGACGGCGGCCCCTCAGCCGCCCAGCTCCTCGCCGCCGCGGCCCCCGGAGCCCACGTGGTCAAAGCGTTCAATCTCTGCCATGAAGACGTCTGGCGCATGCGGCCACCCGTCTTCGACGGGCGCCCCCTCGCCGTACCGCTCTGCGGCGACGACCCGGCTGCCCTCGCGCTCGTACGCCAGTTGATACGCGACGTCGGCTGCGAACCCGTCCCCGGTGGCGGCCTCGAACGCGCCGGGCTCCTCGAAGCGACCGCCGCGCTGTTCATCGCCCTGTGGGTCGGCGAAGGCGCGGACGCCCAAGCGATCGCCCCGCCCCTCGCGTACGCCACCGGGCCGGCCAACGCCGGGGGAGCCTGAGAAGGCAGGAAGGCAGGAAGGCAGGAAGGCAGGAAGGCAGGAGGCAGGAGGCAGGAAGGCGGTGGCGCGGTCGACCGCTCAGGCGCCTGCCCCCGCCAACGCGCCTTCCGCCACCTCAGTGAATCTCGCGGCGCCCACCGAATCACGATCCGCAGAAAGCCCACAATCAGGCAATATGCAGTCATTCGGCCCCTCGGACGTCGGGCCGCACGACTTGTGGAGCTGAGATGAGGCGTATCCGCCTGGCCGTCGTGGGCGCGGCCGCGATCGCGATGATCACCACTGCCGGTGGATGTTCCGGCAGCGACAGCGGTTCCTCCGCCTCGACGCCGTCCACCGCGGCATCGGTCAAGGCGTCCGCCAAGGCATCGAACGTCGCGCAGGCCGGCGGCAAGGCCACCGTGAAGACCGCCTCCGCCGGCAAGCTCGGCACCATCCTGGTCGACGAAAAGGGTCACACTCTCTACCTCTTCGAAAAGGACAAGTCGACCACCTCGACCTGCGACGGAGCCTGCGCCAAAGCCTGGCCGCCGCTGCTGACCTCCGGGACGCCCAAGACCGAGGGCTCGGCGAAGTTCAAACTGGTCGACACGTCGAAGCGCTCCGACGGCAAGACGCAGGTCACGTACGACGGGCACCCGCTCTACCGCTTCGAGGGCGACTCCAAGCCCGGTGACACCAACGGCCAGGGCCTCGACCAGTTCGGCGCCAAGTGGTTCGTACTCGACGCGGACGGCAAAGAGGTCAAGACGGGAAGCTCGGGCGGGACCGGCTACTAGTCACCGCCTGACGGACGCGCGATCGCCATGCCACCGAAGACCGGCCGCCCCCGCTCCCACCGCCGCCCCTCCCCGGCACACCGCGTCTTCATCGCCCTCGGCGCCGTGCTGCCGGTGGCCGCGGGGGTGGCGATCTGGCTGATCGGTCAGCACCACACCCCCGAGTACACGACGAGCCTCTTCGGCCAAGAGGGCGAGGGCGCCGTCACCCTCAAGGCCCGTCTGGGCACAGCCCTGTTGGGCCTCGCGGTCATCCAGGTCCTGCTCGCCATGGGGATGTACGGGCGGCGCGGCGGCCTGAACGCAGCCCCCCGTCGCATCCGTGTCAGCCACCGCCTGATCGGATGGGCGGCCTTCCTGCTGTCGGTGCCCATCGCGTACCACTGCGTCCGCACCTACGGCGTGGAGACCATCAACACCCGCGTCTACGTGCACTCCGTCGCCGGCTGCGCGCTGTACGGGGCCTTCGTCGCGAAGGTCCTGGTCGTACACAGCCGCCACCTGCCCGGCTGGCTGCTCCCGGCGACGGGCAGCACGCTGTTCGCCGCCATCGGGGTGCTGTGGTACTCGGCTCCGCTGTGGGCCCTCAACGAGTACACCGTTCCAGGTCTGTAGCGACGACCAGGGCGATGAACTCGGCCCAGGCGTCAGGGGTGAAACGGAGTATCGCGCCCTCGGGGTCCTTCGAGTCGCGTACGTGCACGGTGTGCGGGGTGGGGGCGACCTCGATGCAGTCGCCGCCTTGCACACTGCTGTAGCTCGACTTGAACCAGGACAACCCTGGATCCATGGTGCTCATAGCTCTCCTGCCACTTGCTCGATCAGGCGGACCGACTTCTCAACACTCAGAGCGGATGCGCGCATTGAACCGTAACGGAGCCAGAATGCGCCCGTCTGGTCCCGGCCAACGCGAGACATCACGCAGCCTTGTGCCTCGACGTAGACAAATTGCTTTCCATCCGCCGTCTCCAGCAGCACCATGTTGCCGTCCAGGCCGACGTGTACCGCGTGAGACGAGGGCATGACCTGGATTTCGACGTTGCGCTGCTCCACGCACTCCAGCAGTCGGCGGAGCTGCGCTCGCATCACCTCGCGGCCTCCCACCATGCGATGCAGCGTCGCCTCCTCGATGATGAAGGCGAACGCCACCAGGGGCTTGTTGCGGGTGAGTAGCGACTGACGTGCCAGGCGTGCCGTCAACCAGTTGTCGACTGTCTCGTCGTCGACAGGCGGGTAGACACCGCTGAACAGGGCCTTCGCGTAGGCCGCGGTCTGCAGCAGCCCCGGGATCACAAGTGGGTCGTACGAGAACCGGATCGCCGCCTCTTTCTCCAACGCCGCCAAGTCCCGGAAGAACGTCGGCAACTGCGCGAAATCCACCTCATCCTGCAACTCCGTCAGCACGCCCCCCGCCCCCACCACATCCTCCGCCCGCTCCGTGAACTCCGCCTTCGCTGGCCGCCGTCCCTGCTCCACCGACGCGCAGTGGTCCAGCGAGTACCCCATCCGGTCGGCCAACTCCTCCTGCGTCAGCCCCGCCTTCGTGCGGAAGAACTTCAGCAGCCTGCCGTACGCGACCCAGCTCCCCGGCCTGCCGTCGTCGTCGATGCGCTTTCCCCGGCGGCGGTTGTTCCCCATCCGTCCCACGCCCCTGTCTGTCGTACGCGCGTGCTATCCGGGTACAACGACACGTATCGGCACGGGTTTCGGGCACCGGCCCGTACAAAACAGCCCCCTTCCCGTACACAACGGCCCTGAGGCCCGGCTGCCCTGCCCGCCCCCTCCTCACCCCCGCCACCGTTGCTCCATGCACGCACCAACCGCCGCCCCCACCCTCGCCGCGCTCTTCAGCCCCACCCCCCGCGGTGCCCGCCGTGCCCGGCTGCTCGCCGTGCACCAGCTCGGCGCGTGGGGCATCCCGCGCACCGCTCCCACCGCCGAGGCCGTCGCCGTCGTGACCGCCGAGCTGGCCGCCAACGCGGCCGTGCACGGGCGGCATCCGGGGCGGTGCTTCCGGCTGCGGCTGTGTCTGAAGGAGCACGTCGTACGGATCGAGGTCTCCGACGCCCGCCCCGAACGGCCCCTCCCCACGGGCGCCCCACCCGGCGCCGTTCACCCCGAAAGCGAAAGCCAAAGCGAAAGCGATCGCGACCGCGACCACGGCCGCGGGCTCGTGCTCGTCGCCGCGTTCGCCGAGCGCTGGGGCTGCTTCCAGCCCGACGCCGTCGTCAAGACCGTCTGGGCCGAAGTGCGGCGCTAGCCGCGCGGGCCGGGCTCAGAACAGCTTGCCCGGGTTCATGATGCCCAGCGGGTCGAAGACCCCCTTGATCTGCCGCTGCAACTCCAGGCCCACCGGGCCCAGTTCCTTCGCCAGCCACTCCTTCTTCAGCAGCCCCACCCCGTGCTCCCCCGTGATCGTGCCGCCCAGGTCCAGGCCCAGGGCCATGATCGCGTCGAACGACTTGCGCGCCCGCGCCGACTCGTCCGGGTCGGCCGGGTCGAAGCAGACGTTGGGGTGGGTGTTGCCGTCGCCGGCGTGGACGCAGGTGCCGATGGTCAGGTCGTACGTCGTGGCGATCTCGGCGACGCCGTCGAGGAAGGCGCCGAGGCGGCTGCGGGGGACGCAGACGTCGTCGATCATCGTGGTGCCGCTGACCGCCTCCAGGGCCGGCAGGGCCGCGCGGCGGGCGGCGAGCAGCAGTTCCGACTCGGCCGCGTCCGCCGCCGGGACGACCTCCGTGGCGCCCGCGGCGGTGCAGAGGGCGCCCAGGGCGGCGAGGTCGGCGGCCGGGTCGGGGGTGTCGAAGGCGGCGAGGAGGAGGGCTTCCGTGGTCTCCGGGAGGCCCATCTTCGTGAGGGAGTTGACGGCCCGTACCGTCATCCGGTCCATCAGCTCCAGCAGCGACGGCACGTGCCCGCCCGCCATGATCCGGCAGATCGCGTCGCACGCCGCCGCCGCCGACGGGAACTCCGCCGCCAGCGCCAACTGCGGCCCCGGCGCCGGCTTGAGGGCCAGCGTGGCGCCGACCACCGCGCCGAGGCTGCCCTCCGAGCCGACGAAGAGCCGGGTCAGGTCGTAGCCCGCGACGCCCTTGGCGGTGCGGCGGCCGGTGGTGAGCAGGCGGCCGTCCGGGAGGACGACGTCGAGGCCGAGGACGTACTCCGCCGTGACGCCGTACTTCACGCAGCACAGCCCGCCCGAGCCGGTGCCGATGTTCCCGCCGATCGTGCACGTCTCCCAGCTCGACGGGTCCGGCGGGTAGAACAGGCCCTCGGCGGCGACCGCGCGGGAGAGCGCGGCGTTGACGACGCCCGGTTCGACGACGGCGATCCGGTTGACCGGGTCGATCTCCACGATGCGGTCCATCTTCACGAACGACAGCACGATCGCCCCGTCGTCCGCGTTGGCCGCGCCGGACAGGCCCGTACGGGCGCCCTGCGGGACGACCGGGACGCGCAGCTCCGTCGCCGTCCGCAGCGCGTGCTGCACGTGCTCGACCGTCTGCGGCAGCACCACCGCCGCGGGCGTGCCCGAGGGGCAGAACCCGGCCATGTCGGCTGCGTACGCCCTGGTGACGTCCGGGTCCGTCAGCACCGCCGCGGCGGGCAGGCCCCGAAGGAGGGCGGTGCGCACTGCCTCATCGGCCGGCCCGGCCGCGTGTCCGCCTGCTGCCTCATCGCTCATGGCTCCAGACTGCAACGGCTCCGCCCGCCGCGAAACCCCGCCCGCCTCACGTCACGCGCGGTAGCTGGCCGTCCAGCCAGTCCGTCAGGGTCTCCATGTACGACGCCGTGATGTGCGCGCCGTTCCGGTACACGATCACGTTCCCGATCACCGCGGGGCAGGTGCCGTCCTTGCACATCACCGGCTTCGGGTCGATGAGCCCCACCTCGTCGAACTTCGCGTTCGCCCGCGCGCTCACCGGCTCGTACCCGTACCCGTCCGCCTCCGAGAACGCGCAGTCCTCCAGATCCTTGACCGCGCCCGAGACGCAGGACGGGATGTCCTCGGGCGGGTACGGGTTGTCGGCGAGGGTGAGGACGTCGGCGCCGGTGCCGAGGAGGTCGCCCATGGTCTCCTCGTAGCCCTTCTGGTGCGCCTTCGCGCTCTCCTTGCCGCCGAGCCGCTTGCCGTCCTCGACGACGGTCTTGACGTCCTGCGTGCCCGTGATGATCAGGTCGGGCTTCTCCTCCTCGATCCGCTCCAGGGCGTTGTCGCGCCACTCGTCGCACTCGGTGTACGTGCGCTGGAGCTGGTTGTTGAAGACCGTGACCTGCGCCGGGGTGCAGGCCGACTTCGTGAGGGTGACCAGCCGCAGGCCACGCCGCTCGGTGATCTTCTCCAGCGCGGGGGAGTACTGCATGGCGTGCGAGTCCCCGAAGAGGACGACGGTGTCGCTGCCGCCCTTGTCGCCGTACGCGCAGTCCCCCGACTCCGTCTCCTGCTGCCCGGCCAGGCAGCCGTCGTCGTGGACCCTGCCGCGGTCGTCGGTGGCCTTCTCCGGGAGCGGGCGCAGCGCCTTAGCGGACTTCTGCGGCTGCTCCTCGTCGGCGAGTGCGGCGGCGCCGCGGGCCTGCTCGGCGGAGGCCAGCGCGATCGTCGGGGCGGAGATCCAGGAGCCGGCCGCGACGACCACCGTGGCCGTGGTGCAGGCGACGCCGACGGCCAGGGCGCGGGGGGTGGGCAGGAGGGCGCGGGCGCGGCGTACGGGCTCCTCCACGAGCCGGTGCGTGAGCGCCGCGGGCAGCGCGGCGGCGAAGGCCACGACGAGCATCCAGCGCACGGACAGCTCGCGGTCCAGCGCGAGGGGGACGAAGACGACGGCGGGCCAGTGCCACAGGTACCAGGAGTACGAGATCCGCCCCGCGTACCGCAGCGGCGGCACGGACAGCAGCCGGGCCACGGGGTGGGCGGCGGGCCCGCAGCCGGCGGCGATGACGGCCGCCGTGCCCAGTACCGGCAGCAGGCCCCACGGGCCCGGGAAGTGGGTGGCGTCGTCGAACCGCAGCCCGGCGTACGCGACGGCCGCAAGTCCTGCCGCCGCCAGCGCACCGGCGGTGAGCGCACCCCTGAGGGTGCCGGGCCCTGCGCCGGGCCCTGCGCCGGTCCCGGCGGCGGGCAGGGCGCGGCGCCAGGCGGCGGCGGGGACCAGGGCGAGGAGCCCGCCGGCGGCCAGCTCCCAGCCGCGGGTGAACGTCGAGAAGTACGCGACCCCGCCCTCCTCGGCGCTCAGCCGCACGGCGTGCACGAAGGACACCGCGGCCAGCGCCCCCAGCACCACCGCCAGCCGCGCCCGCAGCCCGAAGCGGGCCCGCAGCCCGAAGCGGGCCGGGCGCGCGGGGCGGCCGGCGGCGCCCGCGGCCCGGGACGCCTCACCCCCGCCCCGTACCTTCCGGAAGGTCCACAGCACCGCCAGCACCAGCAGCGGCCACGCCAGATAGAACTGCTCCTCCACCGCCAGCGACCAGTAGTGCTGGAGCGGGCTCGCCTCCGCGTCCGCCGCCGAGTAGTCGACGGCCCGGCCCGCCTGCTGCCAGTTCGTCGCGTACAGCGCCGCACCCACCGCGTCCGCCGCGACGTTCCGCCGCTCCAGCGGCGGCATCCACTGCACCGCCGCCAGGCACACCGCCAGCACCACGACCGCCGCCGCGGGCAGCAGCCGGCGCGCCCGGCGGCCGTAGAAGCGCAGCAGCGACACCTTGCCGTGCCGCTCCGCCTCGCGCAGCAGCAGGCCGGTGATGAGGAAGCCGGAGACGACGAAGAAGACGTCCACGCCGACGTATCCGCCGGGGAGCCAGGGGACGCCCGCGTGGTAGAGCAGGACGAGGCCGAGGGCCACCGCCCGGAGCCCCTCCACGTCGGGGCGGAACGCCGGGCGGCGCTGCTCGTCCTGCTCGTCTTCTCGCGCAGCCTCCTGCTGCTCCTGCTCGATACGCATCACAATTGCGTATCATCCCTGTCGCGGAACGGCCAAGCCGGGGTGGCGAAACTGACAGGGATGAGGCAGGAGTCACTCGCGGCTCAGAGGTTGCCGCGCATGTCCTGTTCGCGCTCGATCGCCTCGAACAGGGCCTTGAAGTTGCCCTTTCCGAAGCCCATGGAGCCGTGCCGCTCGATGATCTCGAAGAACACCGTGGGCCGGTCCTGCACCGGCTTGGTGAAGATCTGCAGCAGGTAGCCGTCCTCGTCGCGGTCGGCGAGGATCTTCAACTCCCGCAGCTCGTCGATCGGTACGCGGGTGTCGCCGACCCACTCGCCGAGGGTGTCGTAGTACGCGTCCGGCACGCTCAGGAACGCGACGCCGGCCGCCCGCATGGTCCGTACCGTGCCGACGATGTCGTTCGTGGCCAGGGCGATGTGCTGCACGCCGGGGGAGTTGTAGAACTCCAGGTACTCGTCGATCTGCGACTTCTTCTTGCCCGGCGCCGGCTCGTTGATCGGGAACTTGACCTTCAGCGTGCCGTCCGCGACGACCTTGGACATGAGCGCGGAGTACTCGGTGGCGATGTCGTCGCCCACGAACTCCTTCATGTTCGTGAAGCCCATGACCTTGTTGTAGAAGGCCACCCACTCGTCCATCCTGCCGAGCTCGACGTTGCCGACGCAGTGGTCGACGGCCTGGAACGTCCGCCTCGCGGGCGGCGCGACCAGCGGCTCCGCGGCCGCGTAGCCGGGCAGGTAGGGGCCGTCGTAGCCGGTGCGCTCGACGAGGGTGTGGCGGGTCTGGCCGTATGTCGCGATGGCGGCGAGCACCACGGTGCCGTGCTCGTCCTTCAGCTCGTACGGCTCCTGGAGGCCGGTGGCGCCCTGTGCGACCGCGTGCGCGTAGGCGGCGCGGACGTCGGGGACTTCGAGGGCGAGGTCGATCACGCCGTCGCCGTGCTCGGCGACGTGCGCGTCGAGGAACCGGCCGCGGTCGGTGGTGGCCTTGATGACGGAGGTGAGGACGAAACGGGCGGAGCCGTTCTCCAGGACGTAACTGGCGGTCTCGCGGCTGCCGTTCTCCGGTCCGGAGTACGCGACCAGCTTCATGCCGAACGCCGTGGAGTAGTAGTGGGCGGCCTGTTTGGCGTTGCCGACCGCGAACACCACGGCGTCCATCCCCTTCACCGGGAAGGGGTCGTCCTGCCGGATCTGCGGAGCGGGCTGATCAATGGTCTCGGTCATGCTCAAAAGGGTCCCTCTGGTTGGCAAGGTGTGCAATAGTTGCCGAAATCACTGGACAGATTGACCAGTGAGACGCGGTGGTGGCCGGGCTATCTGTGCAAGCTGACCAACGAGGAGCGTGCGAGATGATCGATCAGCTCGACGGCCGGCTGCTGGAACTGCTCGCGAACGAGCCGCGCATCGGCGTGCTGGAGGCCAGCCGCCGCCTCGGCGTCGCCCGCGGCACCACGCAGGCCCGGCTCGACCGGCTGCGCTCCGGCGGCGTCATCCGCGGCTTCGGCCCGGACGTCGACCCGGCGGCCCTGGGCTACCCGGTGACGGCGTTCGCCACCCTGGAGATCAAGCAGGGCCAGGGCACGGACGTCCGCAGCCATCTGGCGCGGGTGCCGGAGGTGCTGGAGCTGCACACGATCACGGGGCACGGGGACATGCTGTGCCGGCTGGTGGCGCGGTCGAACGCCGATCTGCAGCGGGTGATCGACCTGGTGGTGGGGTTCGACGGGATCGTGCGGGCGTCGACGGCGATCGTGATGGAGAACCCGGTGCCGCTGCGGATCGTCCCGCTCGTACGGCAGGCGGCGGGCGGCTCCCCGGAGGGCGGCTCCGTGGCCGGCGGCGCCGGCGCGGACGGCGCCGGTCCGGGCAGTGCCGGCCCGGGCGGTGCTACGGAGCGGCCGGGGCGGTGACCTTCGTCACGAAGTCCTCCAGGTTGCCCCGCATGCGCGCGATCCGCTCGGCCTCGGTCAGGGACTCCTCCTGCGGCACCGTACGCAGCTTCGGCTGCCGCTTGCCGCGCAGATAGAGCGAGCAGGCGAGGTCGGCGCAGACGTACACCCCGACCGTGTTCCCCTGCCGCCCGCGCGGCCCCGCCAGGGGGGCGGCCAGCAGCCGGACGCCGGAGGAGGAGTGGGCGGTCAGGCAGAGCTGGCACATGCGGGAGCGCACGGCGCTGGCCCGCCCTGCGGCCGGGACGCGCAGGGTGATCCCGAGGGGCCCGTCCGGGCGCGGGACGACGAGGTGGGCGCGGAGCGGGGCGCCGGGGTCCACCCAGCCGAGGAAGTCCAGATCCGGCCAGGGCAGGCCGGCGAAGTCGAGCGGCAGCCTGAGCCGGGACGCGTCGCCTTTGGTGGAGTTCACGAAGGACGCGCGGATCTGTTTCTCGCTGAGCGGTTCCACGCCGGTCGAGAGTACGGAGATCGCGTACGGACCGCACGCGAATTCCGGAGCGGCGGCCGGGACCGCGTCAGCAGCTCGGTACGTCGCCGCCCGACTCCAGCGCCTTCAGCGACGTCACCGCGTCCGACAGCTTCTCCACCGGCACCAGCCGCAGCCCCTCGGGCAGCTCCGACTCCGCGTCCGCGCACTCCGCCCTCGGCACCAGGAACACCGTCGCGCCGTCGCGCTTGGCGGCCTGCGTCTTCAGCGGTACGCCGCCGACCGCGCCGACGGTGCCGTCCCGCGCGATCGTGCCCGTACCGGCGATGACCCGGCCGCCGGTCAGGTCGTCGGGGCCGAGCTTGTCGACGATCCCCAGGGCGAAGAAGAGCCCGGCGCTCGGCCCGCCGACATCGGTGAGGCGCAGCTCGACGTCGACGCTGCCCGGCTTGCGGCCGAGGTGGTTCAGGGCGGCGGTGACGGCGGTGTTCTGGGACTCGCGCATCTGCTCCGCGTTGTACTCCCGGATCTCCTTGCGGGAGTCGCCCACCGGATACACCGCCTCCTTGGGCATCACGGCCTCGTCGGTGGCGAACCAGCCGGAGGCGATGTCCGCGAGCCGCAGGTCGACCTCGGGGCCGGTCGCGGCGATCGTCGTCATCCGCAACTCGCCGTCGGTGGCGTGCCGTTCCGCCCCGGAGACGGTGATGACGGGGCTGCCCTGGTGGTCGCCGAGCACGTCGGCGGTCATCCCGGGCTTGGCCAGCGAGAACGGCAGCGGAGCGAACGCCGCGGCGGCGATCAGCCCGGCGACGGGCGCGGCACAGAGCGCGAGGGTCACACGACGAGGTGGCACGCCCCCAATCTACGGTGCCCTCGCGGGGCGGGCGGAACGGGAGTGGCGGATCGGGAGGGCGGGGCGGGCCGTACGGGCCGGGGGCTGGGTGTGCCGGCGGCGGCTTCGCCGTGCCGCGGCCGCCCCGTGCCCGCGGTTGCCCCGCGGCGGAGCCGCCGGGGCACGCGCCCGGGTGGCCGCCGTGGGCGTACAGGCGCCCGGCCGCCGCCCCGTGGGCGTGCCGGCCGTCCGGTGTCCGCGCCCTCCCGCTCCGGCGACGCCGCGCTTCCGTGCTGGCCGCGTCGCGCCGTACAGGCGGGGGATCCGGGGGATCCGTCACGCCCTGCCGCGGACTTCCGGCCGGTCACGCCGCGCCCGGGCGGCTACCGCAGCGCCTGGGCGACCTCGCGGGCCGCCGAGACCACGCGGGGGCCCACCTCGCCCGGGACGATCTCGTGCAGCATCACCACGCCCACGCTGCCCTCTATCCCCGACACCCCCAGCAGCGGGGCCGCCGCGCCGCTCGCGCCCGCCTCCAGCTCGCCGTGCGTCAGGGCCAGCGCCAGCTCCGCGTCCGTCTCGCACGCGCCCGGGCCCAGGCCGCGGCCCTTGAGTATCGCGCGGCCCGCCGCGCCTTGGTCCAGGGCGTGCCGGAAGCCGGCGCGGTAGGCGACGTGGTAGTCGGTCCAGCTCGGCTCGACGACCGCGACGGCCAGCGCCTCGCTGCCGTCGACCAGCGTCAGGTGCGCCGTCGCGCCGACGTCCTCGGCGAGCGCGCGCAGCGCCGGCAGCGCCGCCTCCCGTACCAGCGGGTGCACCTGCCGGCCCAGCCGCAGCACCCCGAGCCCGACGCGGGCGCGGCCCCCGAGGTCGCGGCGGACGAGGGCGTGCTGTTCCAGGGTCGCGAGCAGGCGGTACACCACGGTGCGGTTGACGCCCAGTTTGTGCGACAACTCGGTGACGGTCAGGCCGTGGTCGGTGTCGGCGAGCAGCTTGAGCACGCGGAGTCCACGATCGAGGGTCTGGGAGGTCTCTGCGGGCACGCCGCCTCCTCAAGTGATGTGCGGCCCTTCCCGCGCCGGCGCACCCGTCCCTTGCAGCCCCGGCGTCTGGAGCCACCGGCCGCAGATGGCACCGGCATGTGTCCGCGGCGGCTCTGCCGCGGATCTCGGAGCCCCGCCTCCGCCTGCACGGCGGGGGTGTGCGGAAACCTAGCGAGCGGCACCGCTCAGCGGAAGACCCCGTCCAGAATCCGGTCAGGATCTTGTGCGTCCGTCGCTTTCCGTGATCGTTGCGCCTGGCGCAATGCCCGTGAATGGCCGGATTGAGCGCACATGAAAGAATCGTGCCATGACCGGCTCCGCAGAGACTCCTCCCACCGGACCGCACCGCGTCGCCGTCCTCGTCCGGGACGGCGTGATGCCCCTCGAACTCGGACTCGTCCACCAGATGTTCGGCTCCGCCGAGGCCGGGGGGCGGCGGCTGTACGAGGTCGTCACCTGCGCGCTGCGGCCGGGCCCGGTGCGTACCGACGCGGACTTCCCGGTGCTCGTCGAGCGCGGCCCGGAGGCGCTGGACGGTGCCGGGACCGTCGTGGTGCCCGCGTCGCACGCCGCAGACGCAGTCGAGAGCGCAGTCGAGAGCGCAGTCGAGAACGCGGTCGAGAACGCAGCCGGGGGTCCCGCCGGCGCCGGGCACGGGGAGCCGTCGGCCGCGCTGCGGGCGGCCCTCGGGCGGGTGCGGCCCGGGGCGCGCGTGGCGTCCGTCTGCACCGGCGCGTTCGTGCTCGCCGCCGTGGGCCTGCTCGACGGGCGCCGGGCCACGACGCACTGGAAGTCCGCCGAACTGTTCCGCCGCCGCTTCCCCGCCGTCCGGCTCCAGCCCGACGTGCTCTACACCGAGGACCGCGGCGTCCTCACCTCCGCGGGCGAGGCCGCCGGCATCGACCTGTGCCTGCACATGATCCGCGCCGACCACGGCGCCGCCGTCGCCAACGACGTCGCCCGCCGCACCGTCGTGCCCCCGCACCGCGACGGCGGGCAGGCGCAGTACGTGTCCCGGCCGGTGGCCGAGCCGGAACTGACCTCCACCGGCCGCTCCCGCGCCTGGGCGCTGGCGCACCTCGACCGCCCCATCGCGCTGCGGGAGCTGGCCGCGCAGGAGTCGATGAGCGTACGGACCTTCAGCCGCCGGTTCCGCGAGGAGACCGGCGTGACGCCGCTGCGGTGGCTCACCCGGCAGCGCATCGAGCGGGCGCGGCACCTGCTGGAGGAGACCGACCGCAGCGTCGACCGGGTGGCGGCGGACGCCGGGTTCGGCACCGCGGCGTCGCTGCGGCAGCACATGCAGGCGGCGCTCGGCGTCTCGCCGACCGCGTACCGGGGCACCTTCCGCGGGCCCGGGCAGCTTCCGGCGGGGGCGGCGGCGTAGCGCCGAACGGGGGCCGGGCGCCGCACGGTTGCGCGGGACGGCGCGGGGGCGCGCAGTGGGGCGTACGGGCGCTCACGTATCGCCGGACTCGTCCGACGGCCACGGGTCGCTCAGCCACAACTCGTCCCGGGTCGCGGGCCCCAGCAGTTCCTCCAGCCCCTCGTCCAGACCGAGCCGCGCCATCTCGGAACCCGGGGGCACGACCCGCAGCGTGCGCTCCAGCCAGGTGGAGACCGCGGCGCTCGGCGCCTCGATGAGCGCGTCCCCGTCCGAGGACGTCAGCGCCAGGCAGATGACGCTCCCGGAGCCGGACTTCGTCGGCCAGACCCGCACGTCCCCGTGGCCGCACGGCCGGAACACCCCTTCCACCAGCAGCTCCCGGGCGAAGGACCATCTCACCGGCGCCGCCGAGCCGACATGGAAGCTGATGTGGACGGCGTACGGGTCCGACGCCCGGTAGGTCAGTCTGGACGGAACCGGAATGCTTCTCTCCGGCGACAGCACGAGCCGCAGCTCCAGTTCGCGTTCCACCACGGTCTGCATGGTGTGGCACCTCTCTTGTCGAACGTCACGCAGGTCCGACGGGCCTGCGGGGAAAGAGAGGGCCAACCCGGCGCGCTCTTACGCGACTTCCGCAGACTTCCTCCCATCGTTCGACAAGTCACTTAAGGCGGAACGGGGGTGAGGCGGACCCGGCTGTCCGCCGGTTCTGGTAGATGTGGACCCCATGAGCGCCCCGACACCGCCCTCCGGAGGCGGGATCCCCGGCCCCGGTTACTACCCCGACCCCTCTATTCCGGGCTACGTCCGGTACTGGAACGGTGCGGCATGGGTCCCCGGCACCAGCCGCCGCGCCCAGGAGGGCGAGGAGCAGCCGGCCGCGGACGTGCAGGAGACCGCCGACGCGGAGCCCGCGAGCGCGGGCGGCGCGGAGAGCGCCGCGGACGCCGTGCCCGCGGAGCCCGCCGCCCCGGGCCCGTCGCTGAGCGAGACCGGCCCGGTCTTCCTCGACGAGGAGGAGCCGCGGGATTCCGTGCCCGCCACCCGCGGGCGGCACGCGCGCGGGAGCGACGACGCGGACGACGTACGGGACGCCGCCGAGCGGGCCGCGGCCGCCGAGCCGCCGGCGGCCGCCGGGGAGCCGGCGGACGCGCGGGGCGCGTGGCAGGCGGTCGACGTCGTGGACGTGGCGGACCGGGCCGACAGCCGCGTCGCCTGGGGCGCGCAGGACCCGCCGGCGCTCACGGTGCCGGCCGAGCTGGGCGGCGGCGCACCGGAGCAGGACCCCGCCGAGGAGGAGCCCCGGCTGCCCGCCGCGCGCCGGGCCGAGGACGCCGGGGCCGCGGACGGCGGCGCCGGACAGGAGGGCGGACAGACCGCGCCCGGGACGTACGAGCAGGACCGGCCGGGCGTGCCGCTCGGGCGCGACCCGCGCGTGGGGGGCGGCTCGTGGGGCGAGCAGGTGCGGCGGCTGTCGGGGCCCGCGCCCGTGCCGGCGCCCGGGACGTCCGAGGAGACGCGCGAGGAGACCGGCCCGGGGGCCGGGTCCGGGGCCCGTTCGGGCTCCGGGGCAGCCGCCTCCGGGTTCGGGCAGGGGGGCGCGGATCCGCGGCAGGCCGCGGCGTACGCGCCGGCGCCCACCACGCCCGACGCCCTCCCCGCGCCCACCACCCCCGAGCTGCCGCAGGCGCGTCCCGCGCCCACGGCCCCGGACGTACCGGCGGCCCCGCCGTCGCCGACGACGCCGGAGCTGCCGCAGCCCCGGCCCGCGCAGCCGCAGCTCGCGCCGCAGGGCGGCCACGCGGCGCCGCCGCTGACCCCCGCCGCGCGCACGGCCCCGCCCCCCACCCCGCAGCAGCCGCCCGCCGCGCAGCTCCCCGAGCGGGCCGCGGCCCGCGCCGAACTGCCGCAGGGCGGCGGCAGCGAGCCGCCCGTGGTGCCGTGGCGGCCGCCGGCCAGCGACCCCTTCCTCAGCGCCGCGCAGGGCACCGCGCCGCCCGCCGGGCTCGGCCGCAGGCTGGGCGCCCGGTTCGTGGACGCGCTGCTGGTCGGCGGCGTGCTCGCCGCGGTCGCGGTGCCGCTGGTGAGCAAGTCCGTGGACCACGTACAGGACAAGATCGACGCCGCCGAGGCGTCCGGCAAGACCGTGACGGTCTGGCTCATCGACGGCACCACGGGCCCCTATCTCGCGCTCGTCCTCGGCCTCTTCCTCGTGCTCGGCCTCGTCGTGGAGGCGCTGCCGACCGCGAAGTGGGGGCGTACGCCCGGGAAGAGGCTGTTCGGCGTGCGGGTGCTGGACATCGAGTCGCAGGATCCGCCGGCGACCGGCTCGGCGCTGCGGCGGTGGCTGACGTACGCGGTGTTCCTGCTGCTGCCGCTGATCGGGCTGCTGAACGTCATCTGGTGCGCCTTCGACAAGCCGTGGCGGCAGTGCTGGCACGACAAGGCGGGGCGCACGTACGTGGCGCGCGGCTGAGCCGTTCGGCCGCCCCCGGGATGCGGGGCGGTGGTGACGGGGGTCGACTCGGTGCATGAGCTCCGACCACGGCGAGGGCGCCGACCCGCACCGCAGCAAGCCCACGCGCTCGCAGCCGCCGCAGAACGGCGTGCCCCCCGGCGGCACGCGGGGGCAGGAGGCGGAGGCGGAGCCGCCGCCGGGTGAGGAGCACGGGGCATGGGGGGCGCACGGGTCGCAGGGGAGCGGTTCGACACGGCCGGTGGGCGGCCCGGCGTCGCCGGAGGGGCACGGTTCGCCGCCTCCGCCGCCTCCGCCCGCGGGGGGCTCGGGCACGCCGCCGCACGGCGGCGGGGAGCCGGAGCACGGCGGCCTCCCGTCGTACGGAGACAGCGGCGGCGGCGAGCAGCGACAGCCGGGCGCCGCACCGGACTCCGGCCAGGGCACCCCCGGCGGTCCGCCGCCGCCCGGCTCCGGCTCCGGCGGCGAGCACGGCTACGGACCCCCGCCCTCCGGCGGCTCCCCCTACGACCAGCCCCCCGGCTCCATGCCCCCGCCCCCGCCGCCGTACGGTGGCGGCCCCGCCGGCTCCGCCTACGGCGCCCCCGATCCGCGGCTCGCCGGGATGCCCCCGCTCGGCGGCCTCGGCCGCCGGCTGCTGGCGCGCATCATCGACGCCCTGATCGTCTACATTCCGGTGTCGCTCTTCCTCACCCTCATCGGCCGCATCGACGAGTTCGCCGACAGC
The DNA here is from genome assembly GCF_042874195.1 of Streptomyces sp. NPDC004134. Classification (NCBI taxonomy): domain Bacteria; kingdom Bacillati; phylum Actinomycetota; class Actinomycetes; order Kitasatosporales; family Streptomycetaceae; genus Streptomyces; species Streptomyces sp. NPDC004134. The sequence goes on from NZ_JBIAMS010000008.1 coordinate 40,855, forward strand.
GACAACACCGGCGCCCAGTACGCCTGGGGCCTCTTCGGCATCCTCGTCTACCTCGTGTACGAGGGCCTGATGCTCACCCGCAGCGGCCAGACCGTCGGCAAGAAGCTCATGGGCATCCGCGTCGGCATGCTGGAGAACGGCGCCGTCCCCGCCGGCGGCCCCGGCTGGCTCCGCGCCGCGGTCTACACGCTGCCGGCGATCGTGCCGTGCATCGGCACCCTGTTCTGGCTCTACAACGTGCTGTCCTGCACCTGGGACAGGCCGTACCGCCAGTGCGTGCACGACAAGGCGGCCAAGACCGTCGTGGTCTCGACCGAGGGCCAGCGCTACACCCCCTGAGCACGGCCGCCCCGCACCCGCCCCGGGGACCGGCGCACCGAAGCGGCCGGCGACCAAGTGGTCGCCGGCCGCTTCCTGTTCGGTAGGTGCCTCGGCCGTCCCCCGTGGGCGTCCTGGCGGGCGCCCCCGTGCCGTCTCAGTGCGGCGCGGACTGCGCGCCGACCGGCCGCCGGTCCGCCGCGGGTGCGGCGATACCGTCCGGCCGCGCCGCCACCACGCGCTCCGCCGTCAAGGCGGGAGCGCGGCGGGAGCGCGGCAGGGGTGCGGTCAGTGCGACGAGCACTCCGAGCGCCAGGGCGGTGACGCAGATCGCCACGAGGGCGATGGCTGCGCCGGCCTGCGAGAGCAGCAGCATGGCTGCGGCTGAGGCGATGACTGTGGCCGACCCGTACAGGATTTGGGTGAGAGTCGGACGCGGCATGGCAGCCCCCCTGGTGGGCTCAGGCATCGGTACGGACGGGTGAACGTGCCGAAGGGCGGCCCCGTGCGTGCAGCCGCCCCCCACTACCCAAGGCGTTGCCCGCCAGGGGATGCAAGTAAGCGTGACCTTACCCACTCGGGGGGTGCACGAGGGGGCGCACGGTGTCATGCCGGGGTGGGCAATGCCGTCACCAGGGGCTCAGGTGCCGTAGCCCTCTGAAGTGTCCAAGTCAAGACTGTCATTTCTTTGTTCACTCCGGTCGAATGCTGGCACACCTATTCGTGCGGCGACGCGGGAGGGACAGCGCAAACGTGAAGAGCAGGCAAAGAAAGTTGTCAAAAACTGCCGTTACCACGGTGGTTGCAGCCGCACTCGGGGCGGCTCTGCTCCCCCTGGGGCAGGCGGCCGCCGACCCGGGCGACGGCGCGGCCCAGCTCGAACGCCGTGACCCGGCGCGGGCGCCGAAGCATCAGGAGCACGATCTCGACGGTCCGTTCAGCAAGGAGCAGGAGGCGCGCCAGGAGGCCGCGCTGCAGCAGTTGCTCTCCGGCGAGACCGAGGCGCAGCCGCGGGCGAAGAAGGACGGCTCGACCGTCGTCAAGCTCGACGACGGCAAGTACGCGGAGCTGGGCCGGGGCGCGAAGACCGACAAGATCTTCACCGTGCTGGTCGAGTTCGGCGACGACGTCGACAACGAGACCATGTACGACCCGGACGGCCCGGACGGCCCGAAGCCGCCCGTCGTCAAGTACGGCGGCGACGCGGGCCCCGCGCACAACCGGATAGCCGAGCCGGACCGGGCGGTGGACAACTCCACCGACTGGAAGGCCGACTACGACCGCCGGCACTACCAGGACCTCTACTTCTCCATGGACGCGGACAAGCAGTCCGTGGCGAAGTACTACGAGAAGCAGTCCTCCGGGAAGTACACGGTGGACGGCGAGGTCAGCGACTGGGTCTCGGTGAAGTGGAACGAGGCCCGCTACGGCTCCAACTACTGCGGCGACTCCACCTGCGCCTCCGTCTGGGACCTGGTGCGCGACGCGACCGCCAAGTGGGCCGAGGACCAGAAGGCCGCAGGGAAGACCGACGCCGAGATCAAGGCGCAGCTCGCCGAGTACGACGTCTGGGACCGCTACGACTTCGACGGCGACGGCAACTTCGACGAGCCCGACGGCTACATCGACCACTTCCAGCTCGTGCACGCGGGCGAGGACGAGTCCGCCGGCGGCGGCGTGCAGGGCGAGGACGCCATCTGGGCGCACCGCTGGTACGCCTACGGCACCGACGCGGGCAGCACGGGCCCCGGCGAGAACAAGGGCGGCGGCACCCAGATCGGCGACACCGGCGTGTGGGTCGGCGACTACACCGTCCAGCCGGAGAACGGCGGACTGGGCGTCTTCGCCCACGAGTACGGCCACGACCTCGGCCTGCCCGACCTGTACGACACCGCGGGCGGCGAGAACTCCACCGCCTTCTGGTCGCTCATGTCCTCCGGCTCCTGGCTCGGCCGCGGCAAGGACGCCATCGGCGACCTGCCCGGCGACATGACCGCCTGGGACAAGCTCCAGCTCGGCTGGCTGGACTACGACACGGCCAAGGCGGCGACCCGCTCCAGGCACACCCTCGGCCGCGCCGAGGAGCAGAAGGACGGCAAGCCGCAGGCGCTCGTCGTCGAGCTGCCGGAGAAGGCCGTCACCACCACCATCACCGCGCCTGCCGAGGGCACCAGGCAGTGGTGGAGCGGGATGGGCGACGACCTGTCCAACTCCCTGACCCGTACGGTCGACCTGACCGGCAAGTCCAGCGCCTCGCTGGCCCTGAAGGGGTGGTGGGACATCGAGGAGAACTACGACTTCCTCTACGCCGAGGTCTCCACCGACGGCGGCGCCGGCTTCACCCCGCTCGACGGCACCGCGAACGGCGCGCAGATCCCGCGCGACGGCGGCGACCGGCCGGCGCTGACCGGCGTCTCCGGCGAGTACCGCGACCTGGAGTACTCCCTCGACGCCTACGCGGGCCAGGAGATCCAGCTCCGCTTCCGCTACCAGACCGACGGCGGGGTGGCGCAGAAGGGCTTCGCCGCCGACGCGTTGACGATCACGGCGGACGGCGCGGAGGTCTTCGCGGACGGTGCCGAGGGCGACGACGCGGGCTGGACGGCGGACGGCTTCTCGCGCGTCGAGGAGTCCTTCACCAAGGACTACCCGCAGTACTACATCGCCGAGAACCGGCAGTACGTGTCGTACGACAAGACGCTCAAGAGCGGCCCGTACAACTTCGGCTGGGTCACCGACAAGCCGGACTGGGTGGAGCACTTCCCGTACCAGAACGGCCTGGCCGTCTGGCTGTGGGACACCTCGCAGCTCGACAACAACACCAGCGTCCACCCGGGCGAGGGTCTGGTGCTGCCGGTCGACGCGCACCCGAAGCCGGAGAAGTGGGCGGACGGCTCGGTGATGCGGAACCGCATCCAGGCGTACGACGCCACCTTCAGCACCCAGCGGACCGACGGCTTCACCCTGCACAAGGACGGGAAGCCGGCGAAGATCACGTCGAAGAAGGGCGCCTCGGTCTTCGACGATCACAAGGGGTCGTACTGGGTCGAAGGGAACCCGGGCGGCAGCGTGAAGGTGCCGGACACCAACACCAGGATCTCCATCGTCCAGGAGCCCGGTCATGGCCGGACCATGACAATCCAGGTGGCGCCCTCCGTCAGGTGATTCGGTAAAGCTGCAGGTCAGAGACGTATCGGCCGCTGCCCCTGGCGGGGCGGCGGCCGATCGCGTAAAGATGGCGTGAGTAGGCTGGCCGAGGGACGACCACGTGAGGAGCGCCATGGGCGGAGGAGGATTCACCACGCTGCCGGACGGCAGCATGGTGGTCGCCGTCTCCCTGCCGGCCCCCGTGGAGGGCCGGCGCATACGTGTGCTCGTCCACGCCGCGAACCGCGCCAGGGCCCTGACGCGGCTGCGGAACCACGGCCTGCGCTCCGTCTACCTCCGGGGCAACGCGCACCCGCCCACGCCGGACGAGGTGACCGCCGTGCTCTGCCATCCGGACGGCCTGGTCTGGCGCGGCTCGCTCGACGACGACACGGAGTCCTGGCACCCGATAACGGCGCTGTTCCGGCTGGCGACGTAGGCGTACGGCCGCAGCCGCGGCCAGGCGGCCGCGGGCCTGGCAGCGGGACCTGGCAGCGGGACCTGGCAGCGGGGCCTGGCAGCGAGGGCCCGGCAGCGCCGGGCGCGGGGCGCACGCCCGCAGCCCCGGGAGCCCCGCAGGCGGCCCTGAGGGCGCCCGTGGCGTCAGCCGACGACCGGCTTGCCCGTCAGCTCCACGCCCGCCTCCGACAGCTCCCCCAGCGCCCGCCGGGTGCTGTCCTCGGCCACCCCCGCCGTCAGGTCCAGCAGCACCTGGGTGCGGAAGCCCTCCGCCGCCGCGTCCAGCGCCGTCGCCTTCACGCAGTGGTCGGTGGCGATGCCCACCACGTCGACCTCGGTGACCTCCCGGGCGCGCAGCCAGTCCGCCAGCGGCACGCCGTTCTCGTCCGCCCCCTGGAAGCCGCTGTACGCGGCCGCGTACGCGCCCTTGTCGAAGACCGCCGAGATCGCGCCGGAGGCGACGGTCGGGGCGAAGTTCGGGTGGAAGCCGACGCCCTCCGTGCCGGCCACGCAGTGCCGCGGCCAGGAGTGCACGAAGTCCGGGTGCGCGGAGAAGTGGTCGCCCGGCTCGACGTGGTGGTCGCGGGTGGCGACGACGTGCTGGTAGCCGGCGGTGGACCGGCCGATCAGGTCCGTGATCGCGGCGGCGACGTCCGCGCCCCCGGTCACCCCCATGCTGCCGCCCTCGCAGAAGTCGTTCTGCACGTCAACGACGATCAGTGCACGATGCATGGTGCGATGCCCTTCGTGAGTCGGCGTCGGACGGGCGGCCCGCTGGGGAGCCAAGCGCCGCGCGTCCCGGTTCTCTGCCCGCTGGGCCGGGCGTCATACGTACTCCGTCGGCAGGACCGGCTCACCCCTGGAGAGCTGGGTGGCGGACAGCGGCAGCCCGTCCCTGGCCACGACGTGCCGGGCCCTGGCGTCGTCCATCGGCTCCCGGCCCACGACCTTCCCGCCGCGCACCAGCGGCACCAGCAGCTCCCGGCCCGCCAGCTCCGCCGGCAGCTCCCCGGTGCCGAGGACCTCGGCCTCCGCGACCCCGTACGCGTCCAGCCGCCGGGCCGCCCACTTCCGGCCGCCGATCGACGTCTTCCCGCCCGTCGACCGCTTCGCCACCGGCACCAGCGGCGCGTCCGGGGCGTCGGAGGCGGCGCGGGCGACCAGCTTGTAGACCATCGAGCACGTCGGGTGCCCGCTGCCGGTGACCAGCCGGGTGCCCACGCCGTACGCGTCCACGGGGGCGGCGGCGAGCGAGGCGATGGCGTACTCGTCGAGATCGCTGGTGACGATGATCCGGGTCCGCTCCGCGCCCAGCTCGTCGAGCTGCTGGCGCACCCGGTGGGCGACCAGCAGCAGGTCGCCGGAGTCGATCCGCACGGCCCCCAGCTCAGGGCCCGCGACCTCCACGGCGGTACGGACCGCGGCGGCCACGTCGTACGTGTCGACCAGCAGCGTCGTCCCCGCGCCCATGGACTCGACCTGCGCGGTGAACGCCTCGCGCTCGCTGTCGTGCAGCAGCGTGAAGGCGTGCGCGGCGGTGCCGACGGTGGGTATGGCGTAGCGGAAGCCGGCGGCCAGGTCGGAGGTGGAGGTGAAGCCGCCGACGTACGCCGCCCGGGAGGCGGCCACCGCGGCCAGCTCGTGGGTGCGCCGGGCGCCCATCTCGATCAGCGGCCGGCCGACGGCGGCGACGGCCATCCGGGAGGCGGCGGCGGCGATGGCGGAGTCGTGGTTGAGGATCGACAGCACCACCGTCTCCAGCAGCACGCACTCGGCGAAGCTGCCCTCGACGCGCAGCACGGGGGAGCCGGGGAAGTACACCTCGCCCTCGGGATAGCCCCAGATGTCGCCGGTGAACCGGAAGTCCGCGAGCCAGTCCAGGGTCGGGGCGTCGACCACGTCGTGCGCGCGCAGGAAGCCGAGCACCTCGGGCTCGAAGCGGAAGCTCTCCAGCGCGTCCAGGACGCGCCCGGTGCCGGCCACGACGCCGTAGCGGCGGCCCTCCGGCAGCCGGCGGGTGAAGGTCTCGAAGACCGAGCGCCGGCCGGCGGTGCCGGCGTGCAACGCGGCCTGGACCATGGTCAGCTCGTAGTGATCGGTGAAGAGGGCCGTCGAGGGGACGGTGACCGGCAGCTTCAGTTCCGACATGCGCCTGATCCTACGCTCATACTCGTCACTCTGACGATTTCCGGTGTCCGAATGGCTGCGGCACCGCCTCGGGTGGCAGCATGGGACCGTCAGGGCTGCGATCGCAGCCGGAGCTATCGAGGAGTTGCCGCCAACCGTGAGCGTCGCACCCACGGAGATCGAGCGCCCGGAGACCGTCGAGTCCCAGTCACCCGCGGCGGTGCCTGAACCGGACGTCCCCTGGGTGACGATCGTCCACAACGACCCGGTGAACCTCATGAGCTACGTGACGTACGTCTTCCAGGCGTACTTCGGATATCCGAGGGAGAAGGCCCGCAAGCTCATGATGGACGTACACACCAAGGGGAGGGCCATCGTCTCCAGCGGCTCCCGCGAGGAGATGGAGCGGGACGTGCAGGCGATGCACGGCTACGGGCTGTGGGCCACCCTCCAGCAGGACCGCTGATGGCCGGGCACTTCGAAGCGGTTCCCGGCGGCGGCGCGGCCGTCGCGCTGGACGAGCTGGAGATCTCCATCCTGCGCACGCTGACCGTGCAGTTGCTGGAGCTGATCGGCCCCGGCGACGCCCCCGCGGACGCCCCGCCGCCCGCCGACCCGCTGGACGCGCTCTTCGCCGAGGGCCCCAGCAAGCCGCCGTCCGACCCGGCGCTGGCGCGGCTCTTCCCCGACGCGTACGGCGAGCCCGGCACGGGCCCGGACGACGAGGAGCGGGCCCGCTCGGCGGAGTTCCGCCGCTACACCGAGCCGGAGCTGCGGGAGAGCAAGCGGGAGAACGCGCTGGCGGTCGTCCGCGGGCTCGACCTGCTGTCGGTGCAGGGCGAGGGCGGTGCGGTGCTCAAGGTCGGCCCGGAGGAGTCGCGGCAGTGGCTCGCGACGCTGAACGACCTGCGGCTGGCCATAGGCGCGCGGCTCGACATCCGGGACGACGACGACGGCGAGGTGCTGTTCCGGCTGCCGGACGAGGACGAGCGGAAGCCGATGGTGATGGCGTACCTGTGGCTGGGCGGGCTCCAGGAGACCCTCATCGAGACGCTGATGGGCTAGGCCCGCGGGCCCTGTCAGGGCCCCGTTCGGGTGAATGTGCACATAATCACCCTTTTCCCGTGGTAAAGCTGCAGACGGGGGACTGCACGGGAAAGGGCACAACTCCACATGACCACTGCGAAGGTGCCGGAGGGCGGCGGATCGGCTCCGTCCTCCGAGGAGGGCTACGAGCGCGGGCTCGGCAGCCGCCAGATCCAGATGATAGCCATCGGCGGCGCCATCGGGGTGGGCCTCTTCCTGGGCGCCGGCAAGATCATCGAGAAGGCGGGCCCCAGCCTCATATTCCTGTACGCGCTCGCCGGCGTCGTCATCTTCTTCATCATGCGGGCCCTGGGCGAACTGCTCCTCTACCGCCCCGTCTCCGGCAGCTTCGCCGAGTACGCCCGCGAGTTCCTCGGCCCCTACTTCGGCTACGTCACCGGCTGGACGTACTGGCTGATGTGGGCCGTCACCGGCATGACCGAGCTGACCGCCGCCGCCATCTACATCAACTACTGGTGGCCGGCCATCCCGCAGTGGGTCAGCGCGCTCGGCTTCCTCGTGCTCCTCTTCGGCGTCAACCTGATCTCGGTGAAGATCTTCGGCGAGCTTGAGTTCTGGTTCTCGATGGTCAAGGTCACCGCGATCATCGGCATGATCGTCATCGGGGTCGGCGTCCTCACCCTCGGCTTCTCCGCCGCCGGCAACACCGCCACCACCACGAACCTCTGGAACCACGGCGGCTTCTTCCCCAACGGCATCGGCGACAGCCTCATGACCCTCCAGGGCGTGATGTTCGCCTACCTCGCCGTCGAACTCGTCGGCGTCACCGCGGGCGAGAGCGCGAACCCCGAGAAGACCCTGCCCAAGGCGATCAACACGCTGCCCTGGCGGATCGTCATCTTCTACGTCGGCTCGCTGATCGTCATCCTGTCGGTGGTCCGGTGGACGGAGTTCAGCGAGGGCATCAGCCCCTTCGTCGCCGCCTTCGGCAAGATCGGCATCCCGCTGGCCGCCGGCATCGTCAACTTCGTCGTGCTCACCGCCGCCCTGTCGTCGTGCAACTCCGGCATGTACTCCACCGGCCGCATGCTGCGCGCGCTGGCCGCCAACTCCGAGGCGCCCAGGATCTTCGGCCGGCTCAGCCCGCGCCGGGTGCCGGCCGCCGGCATCGCCATGTCGGTGGTGGTCATGTCCGTCGGCGTGGTGCTCAACTACCTCGTGCCGGAGAAGGCGTTCGGGTACGTCATGTCCGTGGCCACCGCCGCCGGCATCTGGACCTGGGCGATGATCCTCCTCAGCCACATCCGCTACCGCCGCCGGGTCGCCGCGGGACACCTGCCCGCCTCGTCGTTCCCGGCGCCGGGCGGGGTGGTGTGCAGTTGGCTGGCGCTGGTCTTCCTCGCCTTCGTCACCGTGCTCACCGCGCTCGACGCCGACGCCCGCGTCTCGCTGTACGTGGGCGCGGGCTGGGCGGTGCTGCTGTCGGGCGGCTGGGCGGTGAGCCGGCGGCGGGCCGCGGCCCGGGAGGCGGCGCCCGAGTACGTCGCGGGGGCGCAGTAGCCGCCGCGCCCCCGGCGGAGATCCGGACGTCGGGCGCTACGCCCAGAGCTGGCCGTGCAGCGCGGCGACGGCCTCCTCCGTGGTCTCCGCGGTGTAGATGCCCGTCGACAGGTACTTCCAGCCGCCGTCCGCGACGAGGAACGCGATGTCCGCGCTCTCCCCCGCCCGTACCGCCTTGCGGCCCACGCCGATCGCGGCGTGCAGCGAGGCGCCGGTCGAGACGCCCGCGAAGATGCCCTCCTCGCGCAGCAGTTCGCGGGTACGGGTCACGGCGTCCTCGGAGCCGACGGAGTAGCGGGTGGTGAGCACCGACTCGTCGTACAGCTCGGGGACGAAGCCCTCGTCGAGGTTGCGCAGCCCGTAGACGAGGTCGTCGTAGCGCGGCTCGGCGGCCACGATCTGCACGCCCGGGCGGTGCTCGCGCAGGAACCGGCCGGCGCCCATGAGCGTGCCCGTGGTGCCGAGGCCGGCCACGAAGTGGGTGATCGACGGCAGGTCGGCGAGGATCTCGGGGCCGGTGGTGGCGTAGTGCGCGCCGGCGTTGTCGGGGTTGCCGTACTGGTAGAGCATCACCCAGTCCGGGTGCTCGGCGGCCAGCTCCTTGGCGACCCGTACGGCCGTGTTGGAGCCGCCGGCCGCGGGCGAGGAGATGATCTCCGCGCCCCACATGGCGAGCAGTTGGCGGCGCTCCGCGCTGGTGTTCTCCGGCATCACGCAGACGATGCGGTAGCCCTTGAGCCTGGCCGCCATGGCCAGCGAGATGCCGGTGTTGCCGGAGGTCGGCTCCAGGATCGTGCAGCCGGGGGTGAGCCGGCCGTCCTTCTCCGCCTGCTCGACCATGAAGAGCGCCGGGCGGTCCTTCACGGAGCCGGTCGGGTTGCGGTCCTCCAGCTTCGCCCAGATCCGTACGTCCGGGGCGGGGGAGAGGCGGGGGAGGTGGACCAGGGGCGTGTCGCCGACGGCCGCCAGGGTGCTCTCGTACCGCATCAGACCGAGCCGCCGGCGACGGCGGGCAGGATCGTCACGCTGTCGCCGTCGGTGAGCTTGGTGGCGATGCCGTCGAGGAAGCGGACGTCCTCGTCGTTGAGGTAGACGTTGACGAAGCGGCGCAGGTCGTCGCCGTCGACCAGGCGCGCGCGGATCCCGGTGTGCCGGGACTCCAGGTCGTCGATCAGCTCGGCCAGCGTGGTGCCGTCGCCCTGGACGGCCTTCTCGCCGTCGGTGTAGCTGCGGAGGATGGTCGGGATGCGGACCTCGATGGCCATTTCGGGGCTCCTGTGGGATGCGGGGAGTCGGGCTGCGGACGCGGGCGGCCGCGCCGCGGGCGGGCGGGGACGTACGCGGCCGGGGCCGCCGGACACGGGGTCGGCGCGTTCCCCCACGGCGCTTACGCGCGTGGGAGGTGCCCCAGGACGCGGCCGGCCGCGCGGGGCGGCGCGGTCGTACAGGCGGCGCTGGCGAGACGGCAGAGGTCGACGTGCAGACGGGCGACGAGCGGCACCTGCCTGCCCGGGGGGTTCCGGGTCACGTCGTGGACAACCATGGGGTCATCGTATCGATTCCCCGTCCGCCTGCCGGATCGCCGTTTCATGATGCGGACCGGGGGTTCAGCCCGCGGGGGCGTCGTCGTACGAGGAGGTCACGGTGACGTCCTCCTCGGTGATCACACCGTCCACGATGCGGAACGAGCGGAAGGAGACCGGCCCTTCGTCGTTGCCGGACCCGGCGGTGGAGACCAGGACGTAGTGGGCGCCGGGCTCGTTGGCGTAGGAGACGTCGGTGCGGGAGGGGTACGCCTCGGTGGCGGTGTGCGAGTGGTAGATCACCACCGGCTCCTCGTCGCGGTCGTCCATCTCCCGGTAGAGCCGGAGCAGGTCCTGCGAGTCGAACTCGTAGAACGTGGGGGAGCGGGCGGCGTTGAGCATGGGGATGAAGCGCTGCGGGCGGCCGTCGGCGGGCGCCGGCGCCGGGCCCGCGACCACGCCGCACGCCTCGTCGGGGTGGTCCTTGCGGGCGTGGGCGACGATCTGCTCGTACAGCTCCTCCGTGATGGTCAGCATGGGGGAAGGATGGCACGGCCGCGGCGGGCTTACCTCGTACGTTCCGAACACTGAGACGAATCCGCCCGGATTCCGGGACGTGTGTCCCGGGGGGTTCCGGGAGGTCAGGTGTCGGAAAGGTGGCGGACCCGGTCCCACACCGCCGGGTCCACCGGACCGGCGCCGCGGCGGAGGTCCCGGAGGGCGACCTCGTGCAATTCGTCCGTCTCCAGGAACGCCGGGCGGTCCTCCCCCTCGCCGGTGGAGCCGGGCGGCAGCGGGATCAGGTCCGGCCGGCCGCCGTCGTGCCGGGTGGTGATCCAGGCCACCGCCGCCGTCCCGGCCGAGGTCTTCAGCACCAGGCAGGGCCGGTCCTCGCCGTCCGCCGTCTCCGCGTCCCCGTACGGCACGGGGGCCCACCACACCTCGCCGGGCTCCGGCTCGGGTGCCGGGCCGTCGCCCGGCCCGCTGCCGCCCGCCGGTTCGGTCGGCCGCCGGTGCGCGCTCCGCACACGGCCGAAGCTGTCGACGAGCCCGGCGATCACGGCCAGCACCACCACGGCCACGATGGCCGGCCACCACGAGGCGTCCATGCGCCCGATCGTAGATGCCGCCGCCCGCCTCCGCGGGCGGCGCCGCGCAGGCGGACACGCGGGCCGCACCCCGTCGCCATACTGGTGATTCCGCCCACAACCGGGATGGCCGGGGGACCGCTCCGGTCCGTCCCGGCTTACCCTCGGCAGAGCCGGCGGGGCATCGTCGCCCCGTCCCGACCGTGCCGGAGGTCCCTCCCCGATGAAGCTCACCGTCGTCGGTTGCTCGGGCTCGTTCCCGTCCGCGGACTCCGCGTGTTCGAGCTACCTCGTCGAGGCGGAGGGTTTCTCGCTCCTGCTCGACATGGGCAACGGCGCGCTGGGGGCACTGCAGCAGCACTGCGGACTGTACGACCTCGACGCCGTCCTGCTGAGCCACCTGCACGCGGACCACTGCATCGACATGTGCGCCTATTTCGTCGCGCGCTACTACCGTCACGACGGCGGCCCCGCGGAAGTGCTCCCCGTCTACGGCCCCAAGGGCACGGAGCAGCGGCTCACCACCGCGTACGCGGACACCCCCTCGGAGACGTCGATGAGCGAGGTCTTCGACTTCCGGGCGCTGGAGCGCGGCGCGTTCGAGATCGGCCCGTTCACGGTGCACGCGGACCGGGTGAGCCACCCCGTCGAGGCGTACGCCTTCCGCATCGAGCACGGCGGCCGCAGCCTCGTCTACTCCGGCGACACCGGACCCTGCGGGGCGCTGACCGAGCTGAGCGCGGCCGCCGATCTGCTGCTCTGCGAGGCGGCGTTCACCCACGGCCGCGAGCAGATCCCCGACCTGCACCTCAACGGCCGCGAGGCGGGCGAGGCCGCCGCCGCGGCGGGGGTGGGGCGGCTGGTGCTGACGCACATCCCGCCGTGGACCGACCCGCAGGTCAACCTGCGGGACGCGAAGGAGGCGTACGGGGGTCCCGTCGAACTGGCGCGCGCGGGCGCGGTGTACGAGGTCTGAGCAGCCGGGACCGGCTCCCGGCCACCGCCCGGCGGGCCGCCCGGGATCGCGGACGTGACGAGCCGCCGGTACGGGCCCCAGGGCCCCCGGCCCGGGGCGGGCACCCGGGGCCGGCACCCGGGCCGGCCTTCATGAAGGGCCTATAGGGTCGGGGACATGGCTACCTCTGAGACCCCCGGCGGCTTCGGCCGTATCGACGGACGCACCCCCGCCGAACTGCGCCCCGTGGCGCTGGAACGCGGCTGGAGCATGCACGCCGAGGGGTCCGTGCTGGTGTCCTTCGGCGACACCCGGGTGCTCTGCACCGCCAGCTTCACCGAGGGCGTGCCGCGCTGGCGCAAGGGCAGCGGCGAGGGGTGGGTCACCGCGGAGTACGCGATGCTGCCGCGGTCCACCAACACCCGGGGCGACCGGGAGTCCGTACGCGGCAAGATCGGCGGCCGCACGCACGAGATCTCCCGGCTCATCGGCCGGTCGCTGCGCGCCGTCATCGACTTCAAGGCCCTGGGCGAGAACACCGTCGTCCTCGACTGCGACGTCCTCCAGGCCGACGGCGGCACCCGTACCGCCGCCATCACCGGGGCGTACGTCGCCCTCGCCGACGCCGTCGCGTGGGGCCGGCGGAACAAGCTGATCAAGTCCAAGGCGACACCGCTGACCGGCACCGTGGCCGCCGTCAGCGTCGGCATCGTGGGCTCCGTGCCGCTGCTCGACCTCTGCTACGAGGAGGACGTGCGGGCGGAGACCGACATGAACGTCGTCTGCACCGGCGACGGACGCTTCGTCGAGGTGCAGGGCACCGCCGAGGGCGAGCCGTTCGCCCGCGCCGAACTCGACGCGCTGCTCGACCTCGCGGTCGGCGGCTGCGCGCAGCTCGACGGGCTGCAGCGCAAGGCACTGGAGGGAGACCAGTGATGGGGAAGAGGCTCTGGACCCGCGCGGGCGTCGCGCTGGCGGCGGGGGCCGCCGCGGTGACGCTCACCGGCGCGTGTGACGCGGTGAGCAAGGCCATAGACTGCGGCCAGCTCGCCACCAGGATCGCGGCCGACGTCGACCAGTTGCAGGAGGCCGTCTCCGGCGCGGGCGAGAGCCCGCAGGCCGCCGCGGACGCCCTCAACGAGATCGACAAGAACCTCGACGACTTCGGCGACCAGGCCGACAACGCCGACGTCGGCAAGGCGGTCGACGACCTCCAGCGGGCGGTCGACAACGCCCAGCAGGCCACCGACCGCGGCGACGTACCCGACTTCCAGCCGGTCGGCGACGCCGCCGGCGAACTGACGAACGTCTGCACCTCGTGACCGCGCACCGCCTCGTCCTCGCCACCCGCAACGCGGGTAAGATCACCGAGCTGCGCGCGATCCTCGGCGAGGCGGGTATCGACGCCGAACTCCTCGGCGCCGCCGACTTCCCCGACGTCCCGGACGTGCCCGAGACCGGCGTCACCTTCGCCGAGAACGCGCTCCTCAAGGCGCACGCGCTGGCCCGCGCCACCGGGCTGCCCGCGGTCGCCGACGACTCCGGGCTCTGCGTCGACGTCCTCGGCGGCGCCCCCGGCATCTTCTCCGCCCGCTGGGCGGGCCGGCACGGCGACGACGCGGCGAACCTCGCCCTGCTCCTCGCCCAGCTCTCCGACGTCGGCCCGGCGCACCGCGCCGCGCACTTCGCCTGCGCCGCGGCGCTCGCGCTGCCGGACGGCACGGAGCGCGTCGCGGAGGGGAAGCTGGAGGGCACCCTGCGGGACGAGCCGGCGGGCACCGGCGGATTCGGGTACGACCCGATCCTCCAGCCGCTCGGCGAGGACCGCACCTGCGCCGAGCTGACCCCCGAGGAGAAGAACGCCATCAGCCACCGCGGCAAGGCGTTCCGCGCCCTGGCCCCCGCGGTACGGGAGTTGCTCAAGGGCTGAGTGCCGCGAACGGGCCGCCCCGCGCGGCTCGTACGGACGCCGCCGTACGGACGCCGAGGGCGCCGCCGGATCCTTCCGGCGGCGCCCTCGGCGTGTGCTGCGCCTACGCGCCCTTGATCTCCTGGCGTTGCCGGCCGAGGCCGTCGACCTCCAGTTCCACGACGTCGCCCGCGCGCAGGTACGGCTTCGGCTCCGCCATGCCCAGCGCGACCCCCGCCGGCGTACCGGTGTTGATCACGTCGCCCGGGTACAGCGTCATGAACTGGCTCAGGTACCGCACCACATGGGCCACCGGGAAGATCTGGTCCGCCGTCGTGCCGTCCTGCCGCTTCTCGCCGTTCACCCACAGCCGCAGCCCCAGGGCCTGCGGGTCCGGCACCTCGTCGGCCGTCACCAGCCACGGGCCCAGCGGGTTGAACGTCTCGCAGTTCTTGCCCTTGTCCCACTGCCCGCCGCGCTCCAACTGGAACTCGCGCTCGGAGACGTCGTGCGCCACGGCGTAGCCCGCGATCGCGGCCAGCGCGTCCGCGTCCGACTCCAGGTAGCGGGCCGTACGGCCGATGACCACCGCCAGCTCCACCTCCCAGTCCGTCTTCTCGCTGCCGCGCGGCACGAGCACCGTGTCCTCGGGGCCCACCACCGTGTCCGGGGCCTTCATGAAGAGGATCGGCTCGGCCGGGATGGCCGCGCCGGTCTCGGTCGCGTGGTCGTGGTAGTTCAGCCCGATGCACACGATCTTGCCGATCCGGGCCACCGGCGGGCCCGTGCGCAGCCCTTCGGCGTCGAGCACCGGCAGTTCGCCGGCCGCGGCGGCGTCCCGTACGCGGGCGAGCGCCGCGTCGTCGGACAGCAGCGCTCCGTCCACGTCGGACACGACTCCGGAGAGGTCCCGCAGGGTCCCTCCGTCGTCAAGCAGGGCCGGGCGCTCGCTCCCCGGCGGTCCGACACGCAGCAGCTTCATGTGATGACTCCCCTCTCCGCGGTCGATCGATCATCCGTTGACCGCTGTTCATTCCGCAATACCCTGTTCAGCCCGTGGACCCGGGTGGCGGTAGAGGAGGGTGCGTTCCGCGGCGGTCCAGGCGGTGGTGGTCGCCAGGTAGAGTCCCGCGGCCAGCGGCACGATCGCGGCCGTCACCAGGGTGCCGAAGGAGAGCAGGGGGAGCCAGCGGGTCAGCCCCGCGGCGGGGCCCGGGAGTTCGAGCGGCGGCGGGGCGGCGGGCTGCGCCTTCCTGCCCTTCTGCCCGCTCTTCCCGTTCTTCCCGGCTTTCGCGTTCTTCGCGGCCGCCGCCTTCCGTATGGCCTCCGCCTCCGCCTTGCGCTCGGCCATCATCCGGCGGCTGCGCCAGAACGTGTACGCGGCCACCCCCGCGATCACCGCGAAGAGCCCCGCGTAGACCATCCCGTGCGCCCCGAACACCCCGCCGTCGGCGAGCGCGTCGGACCACCGCCCGCCCAGCGGGGCACCGAGCAGGGTGTGGGTGAGCAGGTCGTGGTCGTGGCCGGTGAAGAGCCGGTACATCACCATGAACACCGGGATCTGCAGCACCATCGGGCCGCAGCCCGCCAGCGGCGAGGCGCCGGCCTCCGCGTACGTCTCGGTGAGCGCGCGGCGCAGCCGCTCGGGGTCGTGCCGGTGCCTGGCCTGGATCTCCGCCACCTGCGGCGCGAGATCCCTGCGCACCCGGTCGCCGCGCGCGGCGGCCCGCGCGAGGGGGTGCAGGGCGAGGCGTACGCACAGGGTGAAGACGATGATCGCGACGCCGGTGGCGGAGGCGCCGAAGAGGGGGTCGAGGGTGTCGGCGAGGCTGGACAGAAGGGAGGAGAGCGCGCCGAATACGGACATGGAAGGGCTCCACAGATCTCGTCGTGCCGGAAGAGGGGCGGCGTGACGAGCCGTGCGGGGCGCCCGGCGGGGCGCGGCGTCGCGGGGGCAGCGGGCAGCGCGAACGGGCTGCGGGCTGCGGGCGGGCTGCGCCGGTGGCGCCTACACGGCCGTCGGCAGGCGACGGCCGGGTGCCCGGGGCCGCGGGCGGCCCGCGGCATCGGGGTCCCGCTGGGGCAGGAACGCGGTGCGCAGCGCGCGTTCGCGCAGCGCGGTGCGGATGCCGGCGGCGGACGCGGGCGGCGCGGCGGCGGCGCAGAGCGCGAGGCCGGCGAGCAGCGTCAGGGCGGCGGACGCGGCGGAGGCCGCGGCACCGGCGAGGCCGGTGGCGACGCCCGTCTCGTCGAGCACGATGTCGGCGGCGAGGAGGAGCAGGGCGACGGCGACCATGCGCCAGCGCGTGGCGGCATCGAGGATGCGGAGCATCGGGCCGTCCTCCCTTCCGTTCGCCGTCCCGTATTTCGCCGTCCCGTATGAGGCGTACGCGACGTCTGCGCGCATCCTAACGCGCCACCGGTGCGGACCGGCCCCCGCTCAGCCCGCGACCGCCCGGTACACCGTGTAGATGACCAGCCCCGCGAGCGAGCCCACCACCGTGCCGTTGATGCGGATGAACTGCAGGTCCCGGCCGATGTTTGCCTCGATCTTGCGCGACGTCTGGTCCGCGTCCCAGCCCGCGACCGTGTCCGAGATCAGCGAGGTGATCTGGTGCTGGTACGTCGTCACCACATGCGTCGCGACGTCCTCCGCCCAGCCGTCGGCCTTCGCCTGCAGCCGCTCGTCCGCCGCCATCCGCTGCCCGAACGACAGCAGCGCCGCCCGGGCCCGCAGCCGCAGCTCGCTGCGCTCGTCGTCGGCGGCGCCGACGATCATGCCGCGCAGCGACGTCCACGCCGAGGCGATGAAGTCCTGCACCTCGTCGCGGGCCAGGATCTCGCCCTTGAGCCGCTCGACGCGCGCCCGGGTCGGGGTGTCGCCCTGGAGGTCGGCGGCGAAGTCGGAGAGGAACCGGTCGAGCGCGCCGCGCGCCGGGTGCTCGGGCGAGTCGCGCATCTCGCCGATGAACCGCAGCAGTTCCTTGTAGACCCGCTCGCCGACCCGGCGGTCGACGAACCTCGGGGTCCAGCCGGGCGCGCCGCCGGCGACGGCGCCGACGACCGAGGGCCCGTTGAGGATGAGCCAGGACTCGGCGCGCTCGCAGACCAGGTCCACGACGCGGCGGTGGCCGCCGTCCGCGACGATCTTCTCCAGCAGCTTGCCGAGCCCCGGGCCGACCTCCAGGGCGGCGGCCCGGCGGTTGATGGCCTCGCCGACGACGGCCTGCACGTCGTTGTCCCGCAGCACGGTCAGCGCGCCGCGCAGCACGGTCGACGCCTCGGCGGTGACGCGGTCGGCGTTGTCGGGCTCGGCGAGCCAGCCGCCGACGCGGCTGCCGAGGCCGAGGGCGTGCAGCCGGGCGCGTACGACGTCCGCCGAGAGGAAGTTCTCGCCGACGAAGTCGCCGAGGCTCTGGCCGAGCTGGTCCTTCTTGGTGGGGATGATCGCGGTGTGCGGGATGGGCAGCCCGAGGGGCCGCTTGAAGAGCGCCGTGACCGCGAACCAGTCCGCCAGCGCGCCGACCATGCCCGCCTCCGCCGCCGCGGCGACATAGCCCGACCAGGCGCCGGCCCCGTTGTGCTGCGCCCAGCGGGCGAGGGCGAAGACCACGGCGGCCAGCAGCAGCAGGCCGGTGGCGATGGTCTTCATCCGGCGCACGCCGCGCCGCTTCTCCGCGTCGGCGTCCGTGTAGGCAAAGCCACCCGGTCCGTCCGCTGCCGGCAGATCCATCGCGCTCCGTCCGCTCACGCCGTTCCCCGAAGGCCATTGTCCCCGGGCCCGGCACCATCTTTCACTTCAGGAACGGATCGCGGCTTCCCGGTGTGCCGGGCGAGGCCGGGCGGCGCGTCCCGTAACTTTACCTTCCGGATGGTAAAGTTACGTTCCATGCGACCCAGCTCCCGCACCCAGCTCCTCGAAGCCGCCGTCCGCGTGGTCGAACGCGCGGGGATCACCGCGCTCACGCTCGACGCCGTCGCGGCCGAGGCCGGGCTGACCAAGCCCGGGCTGATGTACCACTTCCCCAACCGCGACGCGCTGCTGCTGGCGATCCAGCGGCATCTGACCGAGACGCTGGACGAGCATCTCCGCGCCGAGCTGGGCAAGCCGTTCGAGGAGGCCACCGCCCGCGAGCGGGCCGCGGCCTACGTGCGGTGCTGCGGGCAGAGCGGCGGGACGGCGGACTTCGTCTTCATGGTCGCGTCCGCGACCCGGCCGGAGCTGGCGCGGGTCTGGGACGAGTTCGCGGACCGCTGGGCGCCCGAGCCGCCGGGGCCAGAACCGGATCCGGAGGCCGTCGACCTGTTCCTGGCCCGGGTGGCGGCGGACGGGCTGTGGCTGTTCCACGCCACCGCGCAGTCCACGCTCGCCCCCGGGGTGGAAGAGGCGGTGCGCAGGCGGCTCGCCGCGCTGACCGACCCGGCGTCCTGACGCCCGCCCGCGCACGTACACACGCGCACGTACACACGCGCACGTACACACAGGCAGAAAGCAAGGTGCTCCATGGTCAAGGCGCGACGCTGGTGGGTGCTCGCGACCGTCTCGGCGGGACTGCTGCTGATCTCGCTCGACGTGACGATCCTCTACACGGCCCTGCCCACCCTCACCGCCGACCTCGATGCCGACGCGTCCGCGAAGCTCTGGATCATCAACGCCTACCCGCTGGTGATGGCCGGGCTGCTGCTGGGCGCCGGGACGCTGGGCGACCGCGTAGGCCACAAGCGGATGTTCCTGATCGGGCTCGTCCTCTTCGGCGCGGCGTCCACCCTGGCCGCGTTCGCGCCCTCGGCGGCGGTGCTGATCGGGGCCCGCGCGTTCCTCGCGGTCGGTGCCGCGGCGATGATGCCCGCGACGCTGGCGCTGGTCAGGCTCACCTTCGACGACGAGCGCGAGCGCGGCATCGCCATCGGCATCTGGGGCACGATCGCCGTCGTCGGCGCGGCGCTCGGGCCGGTCGCGGGCGGGCTGCTGCTCGCCCACTTCTGGTGGGGCTCGGTCTTCCTCGTGAACGTCCCCGTGGTGCTGGCGGCTCTCGTCGCCACCGCGGTGCTGGCGCCCGGCGGCTCCGGCAGCAAGGACCGGCCGTGGGACCCGGTGGCCTCGGTGCAGGTGATGGCGGGGCTCGTCGGCCTGGTGTACGCGATCAAGGAGGGCGCCCGGCCGGAGCCCGACCCGGTGCACATCGCCGCGGCGCTGCTCGTCTCGGCCGCCGGGTTCACCGTCTTCGTACGCCGCCAGCGCACCCGCGCGTACCCGCTGATCGACTTCGCGCTCTTCCGCAACCGGCAGTTGCTCGCCGGGGTCCTCGGCGCCGGGCTCGCGATGTTCGCCACCGCGGGCGTCGAGCTGATCCTCGCCCAGCGCCTCCAGCTCGTGCTCGACCTCAGCCCGCTGCACGCCGGGCTGGTCGTCGCCAGCGCGGCCATCGGCGCGATCCCGGCGGGCGTCGTCGTCGGCGGCCTGGTCTACCGCGTGCCCGCGCGGCACCTCATCGGCGGCGGCCTGCTCGCCGGCGCCGCCGGCGTCGTGCTGACCCTGCTGCTCACGCCGGGCATCGGCCCGCTGCTGGGCGCGGGGCGGGCCGCGGGCTGGGTCGTGCCCGGCGTGATCCTGACCGGTCTGGGGCTCGGCGCGGTCATGACCGCGGCCTCGGCCGCGATCATCGGCGGGGCGCCGCCGCACCGGGCGGGCATGGCGTCGTCGGTGGAGGAGGTCTCGTTCGAACTGGGCAGCCTCACCGGCGTGGCCGTCCTGGGCAGCGTCCTGACCGCCGTCTACACCGCCACCGTCGACCTGCCCGCGGGCGCTCCCGAGGCGGCCTCCGACAGCATCGACGAGGCCCGCGCGGTCGCCGGTGAACTCCCGCCGGACGGCTCGCGGTCGCTGCTGGAGAGCGCCGCCTCGGCCTTCGACAACGGCTATACGCTCACGCTGGTCATCACCATCGCCGTGCTCGCCGCCGGCGGCGTCGCCGCCCGGCTCCTCCTCGGCCACCGCACCGCCACCGCCGCGCCGGAGGACGAGCCCCCCGGCGGCGGCCCTGCCGACGCCGGGGCTGTGACCGGAACGCCTCCCTCCCCTCGCTAGGATGGCGGACCGCCCAAGACGGCGCGTACGACGAACTCCCGGGGGAGCAGGCTGACGTGAGGAACAGGACGGGCTACGCCGTGCTCGCCGCCCTGGTGGCGGTCGTGGCGCTGCTCGTCGCCGGCGTCCACGCCCTCACCCACCGCCCCGGCGCGCCCGCGCCCCCGGGTGCCGGCGGCAGCGCGGACGCCGCCGCCCCCGCGTCCGTCGGCGGCTGGGCCGGGACCTGGGCCGCCGCGCAGGCCGCGGCCGAGCCGGGCACCCGCGACGGCTTCGCGGGCATGTCCATACGCAACGTGGTGCACACCTCCATCGGCGGCGCCCGGGCGCGGATACAACTGTCCAACGAGTACGGCGAAACGCCGCTGACCCTCACCCGCGCCAGCGTCGCCGTCGCCGCCGGGGCCGGCGCCCCGGCGGCGCAGCCGGAGACGATGCGGCCGCTGACCTTCGGCGGCGCCGGCGAGGTGACGATCCCCGCCGGCCGGACCGCGACCAGCGACCCCGTACGGCTGCGGGTGCCGGCCGACTCCGACCTGCTGGTGACGACGTACGCGCCGGCGCCGGCCGGCCCGGTCACGTACCACCCGCACGCGCTGCAGACCTCCTACCTGGCCGCCGGCGACCACACCCGGGACGCCGAAGGGGCCGTGTACGACCGGGAGTTCCGGTCCTGGCGCTACGTCACCGCCGTCGACGTCTGGAGCGAGCACGCCACCGGCGCCGTCGCCGTCCTCGGCGACTCGCTCACCGACGGCACCACCTCCACCCCCGGCGCCAACCGCCGCTGGACCGACTACCTCGCCGTCCGCCTGCGCGAGGAGCCCGGCGCCCCGCGCTACGGGGTGCTCAACCTCGGCCTCAGCGGCAACCGGATCCTCACCGACGGCGGCACCGAGTTCCCCGGCAACGGCCCCTCCGGGCTCAACCGCCTCGACCGCGACGTGCTCTCCCGCACCGGCGTCAAGGCGGTCGTCGTCGAACTGGGCATCAACGACATCCTCAAGTCCCCCGCGACCGCCGACGCGGACGCCATCGTCGCCGGGCTGCGCGAGACCGCCCGGCAGTCCCGCGACCGGGGCCTCAGGGTGCTCGGCGCGACGCTGATGCCGTTCCGGGGGCACCCGGCGTACACGCCGCGGGCGGAGCGCGTACGGCAGCAGGTCAACGAGGTGATACGGGCGGGCGGCGTCTTCGACGCGGTCCTCGACTTCGACGCCGCCCTGCGCGACCCCGAGCGGCCCGCGCGCCTGCACCCGGCGTACGACTCGGGCGACCATCTGCACCTGACGGACCTGGGCTTCCACGAGATGGCCCTGACCCTGGACCCCGCGGACCTCAAGCCCCGCGCCCAGGCCGTGCTCTGACCCGGCGGACCGGGCAAGTCCCGCGCTACTCCAGCCGCTTGCGGCGCTCCTCGCGCGCGAGGCGCCGCTCCTCCCTGGCCAGCCGCCTCCGCGCGCCTGGCCGCCTCCGCCTCCGCGCGCCTGGCCGCCTCCGCCTCCGCGCGCCTGGCCGCCTTCGTCTTCTTCCGGCTGGTCCCCACGCCGCCCCAGAAGGCGAACCCGGTGAGCGTGACCCGCGGGGCGCCGGGGGTGTGGGGGACACCGGTCTGGGAGTGGTCGAAGCCGCCCATGATGCCGATGCCGCGCACTTCGAGCGCCATGTCGGGCGGCAGGATGACGTGGGCGCCGCCCATGAGGGAGATGCAGCGGATCTCCACCTCGGCGGCCTCGAAGTCCGCCTCGCGCAGGTCCAGTTCGCCGCCGCCCCAGAACGAGAACATCGTGAAGCGCCGCGGCACCGTCCAGGCACCCTTGCGCTGGAAGCCGCTCATGATCGCGATGCCCCGGTGCGACGTCGCCTCGCCGCCGACGCGGCCGGCCCAGCCGGACGCGGGCCGGGGCGCGGGGGCCGCCTCGCGCGGCGCGGCCACGGTGCCCGCGGCGGGCAGGTCGCGGGTGAGCGGTTCGAGCTGGGCGTACGTCTTCGCCTGGTACGTCTCCTCCAGCCGCTCCTCGAACTCGTCCATGGCGAGCCGGCCCTCCGCCAGCGCGTCACGCAGGATGTCGGCGACCCGTTCCCGGTCGGCGTCCGAGGCGCGCAGCTCCGGCAGATGCTCATCGCTCGTCATGGCATCGAGCTTATGCGTACATGCGGGCGATGACGTCTTCGATGTCGGGCTCCCGCACCGAGAGATCCACCAGCGGCCACCGCGCGGCCACCTCCGCGACGAGCGGCGCCGCGCTCGCCCCCGCCGGGAACGCGAGCCACTGCCGCGGGCCCTCCACCTTCACCGTGCGGCAGCCGTCGAGGTCGATGGGCGGCAGCTCGCGCTCCAGGTCGACGACGAGCATCCGCTCGCTCTCGCCGACCGCGTGCAGCCCGTCGAGGCCGCCGTCGTACATCAGCCGGCCGTGGTCGATGACCATGACCCGCTTGCAGAGCTGCTCGATGTCGGACAGGTCGTGCGTGGTGAGCAGCACGGTCGTGCCGCGCTCCGCGTTCAGCTCGCGCAGGAACTCCCGCACCTTCGCCTTGCTCAGCACGTCAAGGCCGATCGTCGGCTCGTCCAGGTACAGCACCTCGGGGTCGTGCAGCAGGGCGGCGGCGATGTCGCCGCGCATCCGCTGGCCGAGCGAGAGCTGCCGCACCGGCACCTCCAGCAGGTCGCCGAGGCCCAGCAGTTCGGTGCAGCGCTCCAGGTTCTCGCGGTAGCGGTCGTCGGGTATGCGGTACATGCGGTGCATCACCCGGTACGAGTCGAGCAGCGGCAGGTCCCACCACAGGGTGGTGCGCTGGCCGAAGACGACGCCGATGCGCCGGGCCAGCCTCGTCCGCTCGCGCGCCGGGTCGATGCCCGCGACGCGCAGCCGGCCGCCGCTGGGGGTGAGGATGCCGGTGAGCATCTTGATGGTGGTGGACTTGCCCGCGCCGTTGGGGCCGATGTAGCCGACCATCTCGCCGCGGGGCACGGAGAAGCTGATGCCGCCGACGGCGCGCACCTCGTGCCGCGCACGGCGCAGCCGGCCCGCCCGGCGGCGTACGACGAAGACCTTCTCCAGGTCCTCGACCTCGATCACGTGCCCCTCCTTCGCGTCGTGTGCACCTCGCGTCAGCTCCCCGTGCTGCGGTAGCCGCGCAGCCCCGTGCGCCACGCCAGCCCGGCCAGCGCGCAGCACGCGGCGGCCACCAGCGGCGAGGCGAAGTCCACCCAGCCCGGCAGGCCCAGCGGGTCGTCCCGGCCGAGGATGTGCAGGGCGGGCAGCCAGTTGACGAAGGCCAGCGGCACGGCGAACGTCACGCCGCGCACCAGCTCCTTGCTGAAGATCGTCGGCGGGTACTGGGTCAGCGTGTTGCCGCCGTACGTGAAGGAGTTCTGCACCTCGGCCGCGTCCGTGGCCCAGAACTGGAAGGCCGCGCCGCACGCGAACACCGCCCCGTAGATCGCCGTCCCCGACAGCACCATCACCGGGACCAGCAGCACCGAGACCGGCGTCCACGCCACGCCTTCCAGCGCCGTCAGCGACCAGACCAGCACGATCAGCCCCTGCAGCACCCGGCCGATCCGGCGCAGCGCGAAGCGGTCGGCGGCTATCTGCGCGAACACCGGCACCGGCCGGACCAGCAGCGTGTCCATCGTGCCGTCGCGGATCCGGCTGCCGACCCGGTCCAGGTTGCCCAGCAGCAGGTCGGCCAGGCCCAGGGAGGTGGAGGTGGTGCCATAGAGGAGCGCGACCTCGGCGAAGGTGAAGCCGCCGAGCACGTCGGTGTGCGAGAACATGATCGCGATCGCGGCGAAGTCGGCGGCGGTCATCAGCAGGTTGCCGAGCGCGGTGATGGCGAACGACATGCGGTACGTCATCGTCGTACGCACCCACATGGCGACGATCAGCCCGTACCCCCGCACCCCACCGGCCAGGTCAGCCACCCTGCACCACCACCTTGCGGGTGGCGAGCGCCTGCATCGCCCGCCCGGCGGCCAGCAGCGCCACCGCCCACGCCGTCTGGAACGCCAGCGCCCCGGCGAGGCCCGCGCCGGTGTGCCGGCCGAGCAGCACGTCGGCGGGGACCTGGAGCATCGCCGCCCACGGCAGCGCCTGCGCGATGTCGCCGGCGGCGCCGGGGAAGACGGTCAGCGGCAGCAGGGTGCCGGACAGGAGCATCGCCACCAGCGAGTTCATCAGGTTGATCCCCTGGCCGTCGAGCAGCCAGAACGCGGCGAGGCCGACCAGGTAGCGGATGGCGAAGCTCACCACGCAGCCCAGCGTCACGGAGAGCAGGAAGAGCAGCCAGGTGTGCGCCGCCGTGGGCAGCGCCAGCTCGAACGCCAGCGCGCCCACCGCCATCGGCACGACGCCGCGGCCGAGCAGTTGGAACGCGGCCCGGCCCATGTCGTGGGCGCACCACCAGAGCTGCAGGTCCGCGGGCCGGTAGAGGTCCACGGCCACGTCGCCGGAGCGGATGCGCTCCTGGAGGTCCTCCTGGAAGCCGTAGCCGAGGAGGGCGGCGGGCGCCAGCAGCGCCTGGCCGATCCAGACGAAGGTGAGCGCCTGCGCCTGGTCGTAGCCGCCGAGCTGCGGGCGCTCGTGCCAGAGCGCGATGAAGGTGTACGCCAGGATGAAGCCGAAGACGGTGTTGGTGAAGACGCCGGCGGCGGTGGCCGCGCGGTACGTCGAGAACCGGCGGAAGCCGCCGGCGGCCACCAGCCCGTAGAGCCGCAGTGCCTGCACGGCGGGTGCGTCCCGCAGGGCCTCGGACCCGCGCATGCTCCCGCCACCCCCGCTCTCCCCGGGGGCTCCGCCGATGAGCCCCACGCACAAAGAGCCCGACTCTAGTCCAGTCGGGTTGAGGACTGCGACCGATTATCCACACCTACTGGATATCTGCATTCTTAATGACAAACTGCTCGCAAGTGTCATATCGGATGACGGATCGAGCCACGGACGGCAGATGAGCCACACGGAGATGCGACAGGGCACCCGGAGCTTCGGCCCTCAGGCGGAGCCGGAGGACGCCGAGCGTACGGACCTCGAACCGGCGCCCCCGCCTACCGGCCGCCCCGCGCAGCCCCGCCGGCGGCGCACGTACCGCAGGACCTGGTGGAAGGTGCTGCTGGGCGCCGCGATGCTGACGGTGGCGCTGGCCTCGGGCGCGTTCGCCGTCGGCTATCTGACCGTCGACATCCCGCGGCCCAACGACATGGCGACCGCGCAGAGCAACCACTACTTCTACGCCGACGGCACCAAGCTCGCCGACAAGGGCGAGGTCGACCGCGAGAGCGTGGAGTTGCGGCGCATCCCCGACCACGTGCGGATGGCCGTCCTGGCCGCCGAGGACCGCGAGTTCTACTCCGACTCCGCGGTCAACCCGATGGCCATGGTCAGGGCCGGCTTCAACACCCTGACCGGCAAGGGCACCCAGTCGGGCTCGACCATCACCCAGCAGTACGTGAAGAACTACTACCTCGACCAGGAGCAGACGATCAGCCGCAAGCTCCGCGAGGCGTTCATCGCCATCAAGCTGGACCGCGAGGTCACCAAGGACGACGTCCTGGAGGGCTACCTCAACACCAGCTACTTCGGCCGCAACGCCTACGGCGTGCAGGCCGCCGCCCAGGCGTACTACGACAAGGACGTCGAGGAACTGACCGTCGCCGAGGGCGCGTTCCTCGCGACGCTGCTCCAGGCCCCGAGCACGTACGACGTGGCCGTGCACCCCGACAACCGGCCCGCCGCCGAGGCCCGCTGGAACTACGTCCTGGACGGCATGGTCAAGGAGGGCTGGCTCGCGCCCGGCAGCCGCGGCAGCCTCGAGTTCCCCGTGCCCGAGCCGTCCCGGCTCGACCCCGGCCTGTCCGGGCAGCGCGGCTACCTCGTCGAGGCCATCAACAGCTACCTCACCGAGCACCGCATCATCGACGAGAAGACCCTCGCCGCCGGCGGCTTCCGGATCGTCACCACGCTCCAGCCCGAGAAGCAGGACGCCTTCGTCGGCGCCGTGGAGGAGCAACTGACGTACCAGCTCGACCCGGAGTCCAACCCCGCCGACGCCTACGTGCGCGTCGGCGGCGCCTCCATCGACGTCGCCAGCGGCAAGGTCGTCGCGCTCTACGGCGGCACCGACTACACCCAGCAGTACGTCAGCAACGCCACCCGCCGCGACTACCAGGCCGGCTCCACCTTCAAGCCGTTCGTCTTCGCCGCCGCCGTGCAGGAGAAGGCGAAGAACTGGGAGGGCAAGCGGATCACGCCGCGGACGATGTACGACGGCGACACCGACCGCCGGGTGATCGGCAAGAAGGGCAAGGCGCTCCGCTACGCGCCGAGCAACCAGGACGAGGTCTCGTACGGCCGCCTCAACGTCGCCGACGCCACCAACGAGTCGGTCAACTCCGTCTACGCGCAGATGGCCCAGGACGTCGGCCCCAAGAAGGTCCGCGGCACCGCCGTCCGCCTCGGCCTGCCGTCCGCCACCCCGGAGCTGAAGGCCCACCCCTCCATCGGCCTCGGCACCGCCACCCCCAGCGCGCTCGACCTCGCGCAGGCGTACGCCACCCTCGCCGGCCACGGCGACCACGGCGGCTACCGGCTCGTGAACGAACTCAGCCGCAACGGCGAGATCTTCCAGCTCCCGCCGCGGCGCCCGCACCCCGTGGTCTCCCGCGACGCGGCGGACGCGACGACGGCGATGCTGCAGAACGTCGTCGAGAACGGCTCAGGCGAGGAGGCGCAGATCGCCGAACGCCCCGCGGCCGGCAAGACCGGCACCGGCGAGCACGACCGCTCGGCGTGGTTCGCGGGCTACACCCCGGAGCTGGCGACGGTGGTCGGCGTGATGGGGCAGGACCCGGAGACGGGCGCGCAGAAGTCGCTGCACGGGGTGCTGGGGGAGGACCGGATCAGCGGCGGCGGGGTGCCGGCGAAGATCTGGGGCGCGTACACGCGGGACGCGCTGTGGGACGTGCCCGCGAGCGACTTCGACCTGGAGGTCAGCCACCGGCAGCGGATGCCGTACGTGCCGCCCCCGGCGCCGGACCCGGCCCCCCTGCCGCTGCCCGCGCCCGCCCCGGCGGCGCTCCCGGCACCGCCGGTGCCGGCCGCGCCGCCGGTCCCCGCGGCACCCGCGGGCGCGGCACCGCCGGTGCCGCAGTAGGGAGCGGTCGGCGGAGCGGGGCAGGCAGGGGACGTACCGGGATCAGTGCCCCGACGTCGCCTTCAGCCCGACCACCGCGACCAGCAGCAGGGCGACGAAGAACACCCGCGCCACCGTCGCGGGCTCGCCCAGCACCGCCATGCCGAGCAGCGCCGCGCCGCCGGCGCCGATGCCCACCCACACGCCGTACGCGGTGCCGATGGGCAGGGTCTTCGCGGCCTGCGCGAGCAGCATCATGCTCGCGGCGATGCCGGCGATGGTGAACACGCTCGGCCACAGGCGGGTGAAGCCTTCGGTGTACTTCATGCCTATCGCCCAGCCCACTTCGAGCAGACCGGCGACGAGCAGCAGAATCCAGGCCATGAGACGGACCTCCGTAGTCGGACTGACGGGGGTGCGTCGTCTTTGCGTGACCCGGTACGGCGCGTCTCGTCGGGTTACTCCAACCGTAGCAAGCCGCGGGAGAAGACCGCCGGGGTGCCTCTGCCGGAGCCGGCGGAGGCGGCCGTCACGGAACGCGGCCGTGACGGACGGCGGCCGTGAGGGACGGCGGCCGTTACAGGTACAGGCCGGTCGAGTCCTCCGTGCCCTCCAGCCGCTCCGAGGCAACCGCGTGCAGGTCGCGCTCGCGCAGCAGCACGTAGCCCACGCCCCGCACCTCGACCTCGCCGCGGTCCTCCGGGTCGAACAGCACCCGGTCGCCCGGCTCGACCGTCCGCACGTTCTGCCCCGTGGCCACCACTTCTGCCCAGGTCAGCCGGCGGCCCACGGCCGCGGTCGCGGGGATGACGATGCCGCCGCTCGACCGGCGCTCGCCCTCCGCGGTGTCGGTGCGGACGAGCACCCGGTCGTGGAGCATCCGGATGGGCAGCTTGTCGTGGGGCGTATTCACGGACCCGACGGTACCCGCGCCGCTAGCGGCGCCGTCGCCTGCCCCGGGTCTTCCCCGGCCGCCGCGAGCCCAGCGCCAGCAGCCCGGCCACCGCCACAAGGGTCACCGCGACCGGCACGATGCGCTCCATCCGGGGGCCGCCGTCGGGCGAGACGAGCACGCCGCGGGCGCTGTCGACGGCGCGGTTCGCGACCACGAACGCCTGCCCCGCGGTGCGGTCCACCGCACCCTTCGTCCGGGCCCTGGCCTCGTCCACCAGGTTCTTGGGGCTCACCCGCAGCGAGATCTCGTCGAGTGTCGCGGCGAGATCCTGCCGCCGGCGGGCGATGTCCGCCTCGATCTGCGCGGGAGTCCTGCCGTCCGACACCGCGGTGCCTCCGTCCTCGCCGTCCGTCTGCTTTTCGACAGTCTGTCAGCCGTTACGCTCGGGTGCGACATCCGCCCCGCACCGAGGAGTAGGGAAAGCACCATGAGCGAGCGACTGCAGCCCGGCGACACCGCCCCCGACTTCACCCTGCCCGACGCGGATGGCAAGGATGTGTCCCTCGCCGGCCACCGCGGCCGCAAGGTCATCGTCTACTTCTACCCGGCCGCGCTCACCCCGGGCTGCACCAAGCAGGCGTGCGACTTCACCGACAACCTCGACCTGCTCGCCGGCGCCGGCTACGACGTCATCGGCGTCTCGCCCGACAAGCCGGCGAAGCTGGCGAAGTTCCGGGAGAAGGAGTCGCTGAGGGTGACGCTCGTGGGCGACCCCGACAAGGCGGTGCTGGAGGCGTACGGCGCCTTCGGCGAGAAGAAGCTCTACGGAAAGACGGTGACCGGCGTCATCCGCTCCACCGTCGTCGTCGACGAGGACGGCAAGGTCGAGCGGGCGCTGTACAACGTCAAGGCCACCGGTCATGTCGCAAAGCTCCTCAAGGATCTCGACGTCACTTCGCCTGCGTGAGATAGCCGGAGACCACCAGGTTTCCGGTGTAGCTCCTGGCCATCGACTCGTACGCGCCGCCGCAGGTGAGCAGGCGGATCTCGGCCCGGCCGCGCTTGTGCTGCCCGTAGACGCGCTGGGCGTCGAAGCCGTCCTTGGCGACGGTCTCCACCCGCTCCACCGTGAACACCGCGGTCCTGCCGTCCGCGCGCGACACCGTGACCTCCTCGCCGGGGCGCACGTCGCCGAGGCGGTAGAACACCGCCGGCCTGGCGCGGGTGTCCATGTGCCCGACGAAGACCGCGACGCCGGCCGCGCCGGGCCGGGCGCCGCCGCGGTACCAGCCGATCTCGTTCGCGTTGCCGAACGGCGGCGCCGCCACCGCGCCGTCCCCGTCGAGCCCGCGGCTGATCACCGGGCCCTCGACCCCGACCGACGGCACCGCGACGCCCGCGGGCACCGAGCCGGGCAACGGCCGGGCCGCCGGGGGCCCGTCGCGTAGCACCTGCGCGGCGGCGGCGCCGTCGGAGACCGCGCCGCCGCCGTCCCCTTCGCCCAGGTCGCGGCCCCAGAGCGCCAGGCCGAGCAGGAGCACGCCCCAGGCGGCCGCCGTGACGAGACCGGGGCGGCGGGCGGGCTTATCGGCCATCGGGGGTGCCGCCGTCCGGGGTGCCGGACGCGGTGGTGCGCGTCCGGCGGCGTACGAAGGTGACGGCCAGGACCGCCGCGCCGCCGCCGACGAGGGCGAGGGGCAGGACGGGCACCGTGCCCTTCTTCTCCCGGGCCTGCGCCCGGATCGTGTCCGTCTTCTTCGCCGTGCCGCCGCCGCCCGCGGTCACCGGCGACCAGGGCTGGTGGTGCCAGTTGTTCTTCCAGTGGTCCGGACGCTGGTGCCGCTCCTCCACCACCACCCGGCCGCGCGCCACCCGCTTGCCGCCGTCGCAGTCGACCCACACCGGGTACGTACCGGCCTGCGCGGTCCACTTGATCTTCCCGCGGCCGGTGAGCCCGCCGAAGTTCTCCGGCCGCAGGTTCACCGGCGCCTCGAACGCCTCCGAGGCCGCCGACGCGAAGTCGCCCCGGCAGGCGCCGGTGCTCACCTGGACCGGATCGCCGCGCTGCACGCGGTACGGCGTCACCGTCACCTCGCCCTGCGCGAACGCGTCGGTGGCACAGGAGACGGCGCCGCCGCCCGTCAGCAGAAGCACGGCGGCGAGGCAGACACGGACCGGGCGCATGGGACCTCCGGGAGCTCTCACTCCCAGGGTCGCGAGGCGGGCGGCCGGCGCATCCGCAGGGCGGCGGCGCTACGCCGATCCGGTCGCCGCCCACCCGAACGGCGGGTGCGGGCTTGCCCGCGGCCCGCCGCGCGCGGGGTCAGATCAGCTCGACCAGGTCGGCGATCGAGTCGACGATGTGCGAGGGCCGGTACGGGAAGCGCTCCACCTGGTCCGCCCGGGTGAGCCCGGTCAGCACCAGATACGTCTCCATGCCCGCCTCGAGCCCGGCCAGCACGTCGGTGTCCATCCGGTCGCCGATCATCGCGGTCGACTCGGAGTGGGCGCCGATCTGGTTGAGCCCGGCGCGCATCATCAGCGGGTTCGGCTTGCCGACGAAGTACGGCTCCTTGCCGGTCGCCTTGGTGATGAGCGCGGCGACGGCGCCGGTGGCGGGCAGCGGGCCCTCGGTGGACGGGCCGGTCTGGTCCGGGTTGGTGGCGATGAAGCGGGCACCGTTCTCGATCAGCCGGATGGCCTTCGTCAGCGCCTCGAAGCTGTACGTGCGGGTCTCGCCGAGGACGACGTAGTCGGGTCGGTGGTCGCTGAGCACGTAGCCGTGGTCGTGCAGCGCGGTGGTGAGCCCGGCCTCGCCGATGACGTACGCGGTGCCGCCGGGGCGCTGGTCGTCGAGGAACTTGGCGGTGGCGAGGGCGGAGGTCCAGATGTTCTGCACGGGCACGTCGAGGCCGATGCGGGAGAGGCGGGCGTGCAGGTCGCCGGGGGTGTAGATGGAGTTGTTGGTGAGCACGAGGAAGGGCTTGCCGGAGTCGCGCAGCCGCTTGATGAAGGCGTCGGCGCCGGGGATCGGGATGCCTTCGTGCATGAGCACCCCGTCCATGTCCGTCAGCCAGGACTCGACCGGCATGCGCTCCGCCATCTGCTCTCTCCAACCGGTGCCTTCGGGAACGGGGTCACCAGCCTAGACGCAGGAGCGGCGGGACTGAGGGGGGCGGAGGGAGAAGAGTGGGGGAGGGGGTGGGGTCGGGTGGTTCGGGGGTGGGTTGGTGCGGTGCTTCGGGGACGGGGTCGCCGGGCTGGATGCGGGAGTGGCGGGATCGAGGGGGCACGGGGTCAGCTCTGGAGGACCGGGTCAGGGGTGGGGTGGGTCGGGTGGGTTTCGGGGGGTGCGGCGTCGGCGGTGGGCGGTGCGGAGGAGGGCGGCGCCGAGGAGGAGGGAGCCGGTTGCCGCGGCGGCCGCGGCTGTTGCCGACCCGCCCGTGGCCGCGAGGCTCTCCGGCATGGGGGCGGTACCGGGGAGCCGGGGCGGGGCGGGCGTTGCGTCGCCGGGCCACTGCGGTACGGGGGCGCCCTTCGGCGCCGGGGGCGTGGCCGGCGTACCCCGTGGGCCAGGTGCCGGCGGTACGTCCGGCGCTCCCGGTGCCGCCGGAAGGCCAGGGGCTGCCGGGCTCCCCGGCGCTTCCGGTGCCGCCGGTACGTCAGGTGCCCCCGGGCTCCCGGGCGTTCCCGGCGCTCCCGTGGACCCCGGTGTCCCCGGCGCTTCCGATCCTCCCCGCGCCCGCGGCGTCCCCGGCGTCCCCGGCGTTCCCCTCCCCGGCGCTCTGGGCGAACCCGGCGCCTCCGGCGTGCTCCGCGCTTCCGGCGGGCCGCTCTCCGCCCGGGGCTCCCGTCTCTCCGGGCCCCCGCTCTCCCGCGGCCCGGGCGGTTCCCGGTGGCGTCGTGGGCGCTGCGGTGTCGCTCCCTCCTCCGGCTCCGCGGGGCGCTTCGTCGCGTCCTCCGGTTCCCCCGTCCCGCCGCAGCACCGCCGCCCCGGCTCGATGCCCGTCTCGTAGTCCTTCGACTGCCCCACCCACTCGCCGTCGTCCCCGCGCCGCTGCACCGTCGTCACGTTCAGCGTCACCCGCCCCGGCGGAGCGCCCTGCGCGAAGCCGACCCGTAGCCGCACCTCCCGGCTCTCGCCCGCCCGCAGCACGAAGCCGCGGGAGCCGCCCGCGAACACCCCCGCGCTCTCGTCCGCGCCCGTCCGCTCGAAGGCCACCGGCCGCCAGCGCCGTGCTTCCTCGTCGTGGAACTCCAGCCGGATGTCGGCAGGGCGCAGCCGCCCGCCGGCCTCGTGGCCGACCACGACCACGGGGTGGACGTCGCGGCAGGCCCCGGCGGAGGCGTTGTGCAGCCGGAGCGTCAGCCCGCCCCGGGAGCCGCCGGCCCGGAGCGCGGCGCCGTCGCCGTGCAGCGCCGTCCGCACGGGGAAGCGGCCGGCCCCGGGGTCGCCGCAGCGCGGCGCGAACGCCCGTCCCGGCGGCGGCTCCTGGGCCGCCGCCGCGCCGCCCCCGACGGCCCCGGCGGGGGTGACGGGGCAGAGGAAGAGGGCTGCGGCGGCGGCCGTGACGGCGAAGGCAGAGCGCGGTCCCATGCTCGCGACCGTGCCACGGTCCCCGCACCGGCGATCGGCGAGGCGACTCCGAACGGCTCAACGCCCGCCCTCATGACGCCCGTCCGGGGCAACCCCCCGGCCCGTGAGGACAGCGCTGCGCCAACCCCCGCCCGCCCCTGGCGCGCCGCGGGCCGTGTGGTTGAGTGACGGCCATGGATGGCACCCCTGGCACCCCCCTGCGCGTCGGTCTCTTCGGTTACGGACTCGCCGGGTCCGTCTTCCACGCCCCGCTCGTCGCGGCCACGGACGGGCTGGTGCTCGACACCGTCGTCACCGGCGACCCCGAGCGGCAGAAGCAGGTGCGCGCCGCGTACCCGGACGCCACCACCGTCGCCACCGCGGACGACCTCCTCGCCCGCGCCGACCGCCTCGACCTCGCCGTCGTCGCCTCTCCCAACCGCACCCACGTGCCGCTGGCCACCGCCGCGCTGGAGGCCGGTCTGCCGGTCGTCGTGGACAAGCCGCTGGCCGCCACCGCCGCCGAGGCCGGCGAACTGGCCACCCTCGCCGACGCTCGCGGGCTGCTCCTCTCCGCCTTCCACAACCGCCGCTGGGACAACGACTTCCGCACTCTCGCCGCGCTCCTCGCCGACGGCTCCCTCGGCGACGTCCACCGCTTCGAGTCCCGCTTCGAGCGCTGGCGCCCCGCGCTGCGCGGCGGCTGGCGCGACTCCGCCGACCCGGCGGACGTCGGCGGGCTGCTGTACGACCTGGGCAGCCACCTCGTCGACCAGGCGCTGACCCTCTTCGGCCCGGTGACCTCCGTCTACGCCGAGTCCGACGCCCGCCGGGCGGGCTCGGTGGTGGACGACGACGACTTCGTCGCGCTGGTGCACGCCGGAGGCGTCCGTACGCACCTGTGGATGACCGCGATGGCCCCGCAGCTCGGGCCGCGCTTCCGGGTGCTGGGCAGCCGCGCCGGCTACGTGAAGTACGGGCTCGACCCGCAGGAGGCGGCGCTGCGCGACGGCCGCCGCCCGGGGGACGGGGACGGGACCTGGGGCGCGGAAGCGGAGTCCGCGTGGGGCCGCCTCGGCGCGGGGGAGTCCCCGCTCACCGGCGGCGGCGAACCCGTGCCCACCCTGCCGGGCGCCTACCCCGCGTACTACGCGGGCATCGTCGAGGCCCTGCGCACCGGCACGCCTCCGCCGGTCACCGCCGCGGAGGCCGTGGCGACGCTGCGGGTGCTGGAGGCGGCCCGCCGCTCGGCGGCGGAGGGCCGGGTCGTACGGCTCCCGGACGGTGCCTGAGCACCCCCGCAGAGCCGGTATGCTTGACGGCGTCGTGCAAGACGACCTGCGCCGCTAGCTCAGTTGGTTAGAGCAGCTGACTCTTAATCAGCGGGTCCGGGGTTCGAGTCCCTGGCGGCGTACGCACCCCGAAGAGCCCGGGCCGGAAGGCCCGGGCTCTTCGCGTGTCCGCGGGCCCTCAGCCGAGGCGGTACGCCCCCGCCGCGACGGCGTCGCGCACGGCGGCGGCGGTCGCCTCGGGCGGCTGGCCGCCGGTGTCCAGCGCGTGTGCCTCGTACGGGCCGAGGTCGGCGAACTCCCGGTGCATCGCCCGTACGGGCTCGGGGTCGGTCAGCGCGTCGGGTCCGGTGCGGGCGGTGGCGCGGGCCAGCGTCGTGCGCTCGTCGGGGCGCAGGACGACGTAGTGCAGGGGGACGCCGGCGGCGCGGGCGGCGGCGCGGTAGGCGTCGACGAACCAGGGTCCTACGACGCCGTCGAGCACGACGCGGAAGCCGCCGGCGGCGTACCGGGCCGCGGCGCCCGCGGCGACGGCGACGACGGTCTCGTTCTGGTGCCGGGCGGCGGGCAGGTAGGGGGCGATGCCGCCGCGGGCGATGAACGCCCAGAAGTCGTCGGTGTGGAGGTGGACGCTGGGTTCGGCCTCGCCGGCGAGGAGCCGGGCCACGGTGGTCTTGCCGGCCCCGGGCGGCCCGCTGACGACGAGGATGTCGCCGAGCGGGTGGCCGGCGGCGGCGTCCCCGGCTTCGCCCGGGTCGTCTGCCACCACCACGCGGTCGGCCCGCCCGCGGGACGCCTTCACCAGGTCGGCGTTGGGTGCGTCGTTCGCGTCGATCCAGGCGCGGGAGGCGGCCGCGGTACGGCCGAAGCCCACGTGCCGCGCCATCAGCCGCGCGTCGCGTACGGCGTCCGGGGCGTCGACGTACCAGACCCCGGCCATCAGCTCCCGCGCCTCGCGCCAGCCGGGGAGGTCGCAGGCGAGGTAGTTGCCCTCGGTGACGATCAGCCGGGTGCCGGGCGGGACGTGGTGCCGGGCGGCGACGGGCTCGTCGAGGGCGCGGTCGAAGTCCGGTACGTACACCTCGGCTCCGGGCTCCTCCGCGAGCCGGCGCAGGAGGGCGGCGTAGCCGGCGGCGTCGAAGCTCGGCTCGGAGCCCTTGCGGTCGCGCAGGCCGAGGCGGTCGAGCTGGGCGTTGGAGAGGTGGAAGCCGTCGAGCGGCACGTACGCGGCGGCGCCGGCTCCGTGCCGCGCGCGCAGCGCGGCGACGAGCGCGCGGGCCAGCGTCGACTTCCCGGCCCCGGGCGCCCCCGCGAGCCCCAGCACGGCCCTCGGCCCCCCGCCGAGAAGCGCCCACGCATCGTCGGCCAGCAGTTCGCTACGCATGGCCGCACCCTACGACGCCGGGCCCAACCCGCCGTATCCGGGCCGCGATCGGGGGACGGGTAACATTCCGGGCGGAGCGGCGGTGGCGCAATGGCTGACGCAGCAGACTTAGGATCTGTGGCCCCTGACAGGGCTTGAGGGTTCGAATCCCTCCCGCCGCACGCGACCCGCTGCGCGGGCACGGCGGCGACGGCGGCGCGGTCTCGCCGCGCGTGCGCGGGATTCGAAGCCCGGCGGCCGGGGCGGGGGCGGGACGCACCGCGCCTGCGGCGCAGGGCCTACGGACCAGGACAGCACCCGCCCGTGCGCCCGGCACCTGGGTGCCGGTGTGCGGGCCCGGATCCCGGCGGGCCGCTCGGTTCGCCCGCCACCTGCTCTGTCCGGCCGGGGCTGCCCGTCCGCCGCATCCAGTGCTACAGCGACAGGGCCAGCAGCAGGTTCGCCGCCTCCCTGTTCAGCCTTTCCGCCGCCGCGCGCAGGCGGTGGGTCTGGGCCACCGGGAGGGACAGGGCCACGCAGCCTATGTCCAGGCCCGCCGTGAGGGGGACCGCCGCGCAGACCGTGCCGACCGCGTACTCCTGGAGGTCCAGGGTCGGGACCGTGGCCACCTGGCGGTCCAGGGCGGCCAGGACCGCCGCCTCGCTCGTGATCGTGCGGGACGTCAGCCGCGCCGCGCGGTGGCGGGAGAGGTGGTCGCGGCGGGCGTCGTGGTCCAGTTGGGTCAGGAGGCACTTGCCTATCGCCGTCGCGTGCGCCGCCGAGCGGAAGTCCACCCACTCGTTCACCCGCGGCGTCCCCGGCGCGTCCGCGATCTGCGTGACGCGGACCTCCCCGTCCTCGTACCGGCCGAGGTATATCGCCGCCCGCGTCGCCTTCCGCAGCTCGTTCATCTCCCGCTGCAGCTTGTCGTGCACCGCCCGCGTCCTGCTCCCGCCCGCGCCGAGCAGCGCCACCGCCTCGCCGATGGTGTACGAGCCGTCCTCCAGCCGCTCCAGGTAGCGCTGCCTGCGCAGCGTCAGCAGCAGATGCGCCAGGGGCCCGGGCGGCAGGCCGGTCTCGCGGGCGAGCCGGGCGACTGGCACCCCCTCGCCGCCGTGCCGGGCCGCGGACTCCAGCACGCGGAGAGCGTGCCCTACGGAGGGGAAGGACGCCGCGGGTTCGTCCGTCGGCTCGGACCGCCGGCCCGGGGGCTGGTCCCCGGGAGGCGGGTGCAGGACCGCCACGTGGTCTCCCTGAAGTGTCTCCTCAGGTGTTCCCCGCTTTCCCCGCCGTCAGGCCCCGGAAGCCCCCTCCTCCCCGTAGTTGTCCGTATCTCACTGCTCTCCCGGGAAGCACGCCGGCGGGCGTCCTCCGTGACCGGAGGGCGCCCGCCGGATGGCGTCCGCCGCGTCTCAGAGGATCGCGTTCAGGAACTGCTGCGTACGCTCGTTCTCCGGCTCGCTGAAGATCTTCTCCGGCGGCCCGGACTCGATGATCTTTCCGGCGTCGAACATCAGCACGTCGTCGGAGATGTCCCGGGCGAAGTTCATCTCGTGGGTGACGCACAGCATCGTGATGTCCGTCGTCTGCGCGATGTCCCGCAGCAGGTCGAGCACGCCCGCCACCAGCTCCGGGTCCAGCGCCGAGGTGACCTCGTCCAGCAGCAGCACCTGCGGCCGCATCGCCAGCGCGCGGGCGATCGCCACGCGCTGCTGCTGGCCGCCGGAGAGCTGGGTGGGGTACTTGTCGATGTGCTCGGTGAGGCCCACCAGCTCCAGCAGCTCCCGCGCGCGGGTC
Source organism: Streptomyces sp. NPDC004134 (assembly GCF_042874195.1). Lineage (NCBI taxonomy): Bacteria > Bacillati > Actinomycetota > Actinomycetes > Kitasatosporales > Streptomycetaceae > Streptomyces > Streptomyces sp. NPDC004134. The sequence goes on from NZ_JBIAMS010000008.1 coordinate 78,130, forward strand.
TCCGCCTCGTCCTTCCCCATCCCCAGCACGTGCACCGGGGCCTCGGTGATGTTCCGCATCACCTTCATGTTCGGGAAGAGGTTGAACTGCTGGAACACCATGCCGATGTTCTTGCGCACCTCGCGGATGTGGTTCTCGCCCGCCGGCTCCAGCTTGCCGTTGCGCTCCTCGTGGAAGAGGTAGTCGTCGTTGACCTTGATGGTGCCGCTGTCCGGCTTCACCAGGGTCATCAGCAGCCGCAGGATCGTCGTCTTGCCGGATCCCGAGGGGCCGATGAGCGTCACGTGCTTGCCCGACGAGACGTCGAAGCACAGGTCGTCCAGGACGACGTTGTCGCCGAACCGCTTGGTCACGTTGTGGAAGCGGATCAGCTCGCTGCCGTCCACGGGCGGGTTCTCGGTGGCGGACTCAGGTGTTGTTGACAAGGCGACGCTCCAGGACTCGGATCAAGAGGGAAGCGGGGTACGCGATCACGATGAACGCCACGCCCACGACGGTGATGGCCTCGGTGGTGAAGGTCTCGTTGCTGAACTGCCGGGCCTCGCCGAGCATGTCCAGCGCGCCGATGACGGCGATCATCGGCGAGTCCTTGAGCATCGCGACCACGTAGTTGCCCAGCGCGGGCACCACCCGGCGGATGGCCTGCGGCAGGATCACGGACGACCACGTCCGGCCGCGCGACAGGCTCAGCGCCTTCGCCGCCTCCCACTGGCCGACCGGCACGCCGTCGATGCCCGCGCGGTACACCTCGGCGGTGTACGTCGAGTAGTGCAGGCCCAGGCCGACGATGCCGGTGGTGAGCGGGGACATGGACGGACCCCACTGGGGCACCACGTAGAACAGGAAGAACAACTGCACCAGCAGCGGCGTGTTCCGTATGAACTCGGTGATCGCGGTCACCGGCCAGCGGACCCACCGCTGCGGCGCGCGCTGCGCCATGGCCCAGACCAGGCCGAGCGCGAAGGCGATCAGCGTGCCGAGCGCCAGGGCCTGGAGCGTGACGAGCACGCCGTCCCAGAACCGTGGCATGAAATCGTCGACGACCTCCCAGTCGAACGTCATCCCAGACCTCCAGCGCCTTGAGTGCTCGCCTGCATGGACTCACCGCTGGGGCTGAGCTTGCGGGAGAGCAAGCCCTTCCTCTTCTCCGGAGCCCGGCCCACCCCCGCTTTGGCCCGGCGCTCCAGCATCCGCATGAGGCGGGTGAGGATGAACGCGAGAATGAAGTACAGGACCAGCAGCAGCGTGTAGATCGGCGCGCTCTCGTTCTTCGCCAGCCGCAGCAGGTTCCCGGCGAACGTCATGTCGGCGACGGCGATGACCGACACCAGCGACGTGCCCTTCAACAGCTCGATCAGGAGGTTGTTGAACGGCGGGATCATCTCGGGCCACGCCTGCGGCAGCTCTATTCGCCGCAGCCGCTGCCAGCGGGTGAAGCTGAGCGCGATGCCCGCCTCCCGCTGCGCCGCGGGCACCGCCGCCAGCGCGCCGCGGACGATCTCGGAGCCGTACGCGCCGTAGGTCAGGCCGAGGGCCAGGGTGCCGGACCACAGCGGCACGAACTGCCAGCCGAGCATCAGTGGCACCGCGAAGGCCATCCAGAACATGAAGATCAGCGCGGACATGCCGCGGAAGATCTCGAAGTACGCGCCCGCCAGGAACCGCACGATCCAGAACCGCGAGGTCCGCAGCGTACCGATGACGAACGCCACGACGGCGGACAGCACCGCGCTGTAGACCAGCACCTGGACCGTGACCCAGATGCCCGGGAGGAACCACTCCCGGAAGAACTCCCAGCTCATCATCAGGGACAGAGCTCCTTCACCGTCAGGTCCGTCATCTCCCGTTCGGTGAAGCCGAAGGGCTTGACGATACGCAGGAGCTCGCCGCTGTCCTTGAGCTTGTGCAGCTCCGTGTTGAAGGCGTCGCGCAGGTTCTTCTCCGAGAGCCGGAACGCGAAGCCGCCCGCGCCGTACGCGGGCTCGCCGTCGACGATCGGCTGGAAGGGCTTCGTGCCCTCCGCCCGGTTGGAGCCCCTGACCGCGTTGTTCACGGTGACGCTCGTGCCGGCGAAGGCGTCCACGCGGCCCTGCTCGACGGCCTCCAGGCCGGCCACCTGGTCCGGCAGGACCAGGACCTCCTTGACGCCGTTGGCCTTCGCGTAGTCGATCTCGGCGTACGCGGTGCCGCTGGCCAGCTTCAGGCCCTTCTCGGCGATGTCCTTGTAATCCCCGATGCCGTGCGGGTTGCCCTTCTTCACGATGAAGGCGTCCAGCATCAGGTAATCGGGGTCGGCGAAGAGCACCTGGGCACACCTGTCCGGGTTGATGTACATTCCCGCGGACACCACGTCGAACAGCGCCACCTTGAGTCCCGGGATCAGCGCACCGAACTCCACCGGCACGGGTTCGATCTTCGGAATCCCCAGGCGCTTGAAGACCACCTCGGCGATGGCCGGTGCCTCCCCGACGGCGTCGCCGTCCTCGTTGATATAGCCGAAGGGCACCTCGCCGGCGATGCCGACCTTGACGACGCCGCGGTCCCGCAGCTCTTCGAGCAGGTCACCCCCTTCGACGGTGCCGTCCGCCTCGGCCGTCCGGCTGCAACCGGCGGCTCCGCCGATCGCGCCGGCCGCGCCGACGGCGGCGGCTGATGCGAGCAGCGTGCGGCGCCTCAGCCCGCCCGGCCCGCTTCTCGTCTCGTTCTCACCACGTAGAACCATGGGCGCGCGGCTACCCGTCCCCGCCGAAGTTATGCGGGTCGGTTCCGGCCGGTGATCCTCCCGTTATCGTGGGATACACCGAACGAGGGAGTGGTGCATGTCTGCACGATTTGTCGAAGTCTCTCTGGCCAAGCGGGACGTCCGCTGCACGGCGAAACTGCTCGACGACAGAGCCCCCATGACCTGCGCCGCGGTCTGGAACGCGCTACCGCTCGGCGGCGACGTCTACCACGCGAAATACGCCCGCAACGAGATCTACGCCCTGCTCCCCGCGTTCGCGCCCGCCGAGCCGCCGCTGGAGAACCCCACGGTCACCCCCATCCCCGGGGACCTGTGCTACTTCAGCTTCACCGACACCGTGCTCGGCACCGCCAGCTACGGCTACGAGACCGAGGCCAAGCACCAGGGCCGCGCCAGCGTCGTCGACCTCGCGCTCTTCTACGAGCGGAACAACCTGCTCATCAACGGCGACACCGGCTGGGTCCCCGGCATCGTGTGGGGCTCGGTCGTGGAGGGGCTGGACGAGATGACCGCCGCCTGCCAGGACCTCTGGCGCGCCGGCGCGCTCGGCGAGACCCTCAACTTCCGCCGGCTCTGACCCGGACGGCGGTACGGGGCCGCGGTCCGCGGCCCCGTAGCGTCCGCACGGCTCAGCCCAGGGCCGGCGGCCGGATGCCGTCCGCGATCCCCGACTCGTACAGCGCCTGCGCCGTGCGCAGCACCAGCGCGTCCCGGTGCCGTGCCCCGACGAGCTGCAGCCCCACGGGCAGACCCGCCCCGTCCACCCCGCAGGGCAGGCTGACGGCCGGCTGCTGCGTGAGGTTGAAGGGGTACGTGAACGGGGTCCACCCCGTCCACCGGGTGAACCCCGAGTCCTTCGGCACCTCCGCCCCCGCCTCGAACGCCGTGATCGGCACGGTCGGCGTCACCAGCACGTCGTACGTCTGGTGGAAGCGCCCCATCGACTGCCCGAGCGCCATCCGCACGTCCACCGCGGCCAGGTAGTCCAGCGCGCTGTACCGCTCGCCCAGCTCCACGATCTCCTTCAGCCCCGGATCCAGCAGCTCTCGCGCCCCCGGACCGTACGGCTGCACCACCCGCGCGGCGCCGCTGAACCACAGCGTGTGGAACGCCTCCTGGCAGGCCGCGAGCCCCTCGCACAGCCGCGGGTCGGCCTCCTCCACGTACGCGCCCAGATCGGAGAGCCGCTCCACCGCGCCCCGTACCACCGCGGCCACCTGCCGGTCGACGGGCACCTGCCCGCCGAAGGACGGGCTGTACGCCACCCGCAGCCCCCGCACGCCGTCGGCGGCCCCGTCCAGGGCGTCGACGAAGCCGCCCGCGGGCGGGCCGAGCTGCGACCAGTCCCGCGGGTCCGCGCCGCTGATCACGTCCATCATCAGCGCCGTGTCCCGGACGTCCCGCGTCATCGGCCCGACGTGCGCCAGCGTGCCGAAGGGGCTCGCCGGATACAGCGGCACCCGCCCGTACGTGGCCTTCAGCGCCACGATCCCGCAGAACGCCGCCGGGATCCGCACCGAGCCGCCGCCGTCCGTGCCCAGGCTCAGCGGCCCCGCGCCCAGCGCCACCGCCGCCGCGCTGCCGCCGCTGGAGCCGCCGGTGGTGCGGCCCGCGTCGTACGGATTGACGGTGACCCCGCTCAGCGGGCTGTCCGTGGTGCCCTTCCAGCCGAACTCCGGCGTCGTGGTCTTGCCCAGGAACACCGCCCCGTGCTCGCGCAGCCGCGCCACCGAGGGGCCGTCCTCGTCCCACTCCCGGTCCGGGTCGACCAGCCTGGAGCCGCGCAGCGTGGGCGCGCCGCGCTCCAGGATCATGTCCTTGACGGTCACCGGCACGCCGTCGAGCAGCCCGGCGGGCTCGCCGCGCTGCCAGCGGCGCGCGGACGCCTCGGCGCGGGCGAGCGCCGCGTCCCGTACCGCGTCGCCGAGGGTGACGAAGGCGTTGGTCAGCTCCTGCGCCCGGTCCGCGCGCGCGAGGGCCGCGCGGGTGGCCTCGACGGGCGACAGCTCGCCCGAGCGGTAGCCGCGCAGCAGCTCCACCGCCGTGAGATCCGCCGGATCCGTACTCCCCGTCATCCCGCCGCCTCCTCGGTTGCCGTCACCTTCTCCGCATTGTGCGTCACCGTACGTACCCGAGCTGCTTGTCCACGACGTTGAAGAGCGGCCGGCCCGCCTCCCAGAGGTCGAACAGCTCCAGGAACTGGTCGGACAGCGCCCCGCGCCACCCCACGATGTCGCCGCTCATGTGCGGCGAGACGAACAGCCCCGGGACCTGCCACAGCGGGTCCTCGGGCGCCAGCGGCTCGTTCTCGAAGACGTCCAGGGCTGCCGCCGCGATCTCCTGCTGCTCCAGCGCCGCCACCAGCGCCGTGGTGTCGACCAGCGGGCCGCGGCCGACGTTGATGAACCGGGCCCGGTCCGGCATCGCCGCGAACGCGTCGCTGCCGAACATCCCGCGGGTCTCCTCCGTCAGCGGCGCCGCGCAGACCACCCAGTCGGCCTCCACCAGCAGCGCCGGCAGCTCCGCCTGCCCGCGTACGCCCTCGCGCGCGGTCCTGCCCACCAGCTCCGTACGCACGTCCAGGCAGCCCAGCGTCTCCGCGATGGCCCGCCCGATCGGCCCGGCGCCCACCACCACCGCCCGGGTCCCCGCGAGCCGCAGGGTCTCGCGGTGCTGCCAGCGGCGCTGCCGCTGCCGCTCCCAGGTGCCCGGCAGGTCCTTGGCCATCGCCAGCACGAGACCGGCGACGTACTCCGCGATGGGCCGGTCGAAGACCCCGCGGGCGTTGGTCAGTACGGTGTCCGAGGCGGCGAACTCGGGGGAGAGCACATGGTCGACCCCGGCGCTCGGGGTGTGCACCCATCCGGGCCGCGGTCCTGGCCCCGGCCAGGCTCTGCGCACCGCGGGCGAGGTGAAGTCCCACACCAGCACCACGTCGGCGGAGGGCAGCAGCTCGGCGAGCTCTTCCTCGCCCGTGCTGATCACTTGGGCCCGGCCGCGGAGTCGGTCCAGGTCGGGCGGCGGATCGTCGTCGAGGACGAGCACGCAGATATCGGACATAGGAAGGAAACCGTCCCGCAATGTGGCACTGCTGCAATGGGGTCCGGTGGCGGGGGCAGTACTGCATCCATCACCGGATGTAGCCTGAAAGAGAAGGCGGAAAAACGTCGGAGATGCGAGGATTGACCACGCTAGGGGTGTGCCTCTACCTTCGTCAATAACCGCATCTGTCACTGCGTCCCGGTCGCTCACCGGCTGCTCCAGATGATTTACCTTCCCCCAGCCCTCCGTACGAATGGGGCATCCTCATGGACGTCTCTTTTCTGGGCGGACCACAGCCACAGCGTGGTGTGGGTGTCGTAGCCCCTTTTGACTTCGCGCTCGACCGCGAGCTCTGGCGATGGGTGCCGGACGATGTGTCCCTGCATCTGACGCGCACCCCCTACGTCCCCGTCGAGGTCAGCCTCGACCTGGCCAGACTCGTGAGTGAGCACCAGACCCTGCGCGAGGCGGTACGGGCCCTGACCGCCGTCTCGCCCGAGGTGATCGCCTACGCGTGCGCCTCCGGCAGCTTCGCCGACGGCCGCATGGGCGAGCGCGCCATGACCGCCGCCATGTCGTCCGCCGCCGCCGTGCCGGCGCTGACGACGTCCGGAGCCATGCTCGCCGCGCTGAACGAGATCGGTGCCCGTCGCACCGCCATCGTCACACCGTATACACCGTCCGTCACCGGAGCCCTGGAGGACTTCCTCGAAGAAGGCGGCATCGAGGTGACGGGGCGCGCCAGCCTCGGCCTGACCCGGCACATCTGGCGGGTGCCGTACCGGCAGGTCGTCGAGATGGCGCGGATCGCGGTCGCGCAGGGCTCCCCGGACGCGCTGTTCATCAGTTGCACCAACCTGCCCACGTACGACGTCATCCCGCAGCTCGAAGCGGAACTGCGGATGCCGGTGCTCTCCGCGAACCAGGTCACGGTCTGGGAAGCCCTGCAGCGCATCGGCAAGGAGGCCGTGGGCCCTTACCAGGCGCTGCTGGACCCGGCAGCGCGGCTCGGCTGGGCGTCCATGGCGCCGCCGGACGCCACGGTGCTCCCGGACGTGACGGTGCTGTCGGCGGAGCAGCAGGGAGGGCCGCCCGAGGTCCCCGCGCCGCCCGCGGACATGGCCGCCCCGCCGCCCCCGCCGGAGGCGGCGCTGGCGGGCTCCGCACAGGCGCAGGCACAGGACGCCGACGCGGCCGACGCGGCGGAGCCGCTGTGGCCGGACGATCCGGGGCAGTGGCCGGCGTAGGGCCGCCCCGGCCGGCGTAGGCCGGCGCACGAAGAACACCGGAGACCCGGCGTGGGGGAGTGCCCACGCCGGCATTGGCACGTTCACGTAGGGAGGCAGTGTGCAGCAGACCGCGAAGGCGACCGCGACCGTCGGGTTCCTCTACCCCGGGTACTCGGCCGAGGACGACTACCCGCGCATCCAGGACATGCTCGGCGGCGAGACGGCGCTGCCGCTCTTCCACACCGACATCGGCGAGGATGCCCACCGCGTGGACGCCCTGCTGGAGATGGGCTCCGCCGCGCGGCTGGCCGCGGGCGTGGACCAGCTCAAGGCCCAGGGGGCGCAGGCGGTGGTCTGGGCGTGCACCAGCGCCAGCTTCGTCTACGGCCCCGAGGGTGCGGCGCGGCAGGTGGCCGAGCTGTCCGAGACCGCGGGGCTGCCGGCCTCCAGCACGTCCTTCGCCTTCGCGCGCGCGGTGGCGGAGCTGGGCGTGCGCCGGGTCGCGGTGGCCGCGACGTACCCGGAGGACGTGGCGGAGCTGTTCGCCGTGTTCCTGAAGGCGGGCGGCGCCGAGGTCACGTCGACCCGCGGCAGCGGGATCATCACCGCCGCCGAGGTCGGCACCTGGGCCAGGGACGAGGTGCTGGAGCTGGCCCGGGCGGGCGACCACCCGGACGCGCAGGCGGTGCTGCTGCCGGACACCGCGCTGCATACGGCGGCGTACGTCGCCGAGGTGGAGGCGGCGCTCGGCAAGCCGGTGCTCACGGCGAACCAGGTCACGGTCTGGGAGGGCCTGCGCCTCCTGGGCCGCCGGGCGGCGGAGCCGGCGCTGGGGCGGCTCTTCACCGCCCGGGACTGAGGCGGGCGCCCGGGGGCGTACGCGCCGGTACGGCGGGCGTACGAGCCGGGCGCGGGACGTACGCGACGGCCGGAGGCGACGCCCCGGCCGTCCTACAGCAGCCGTTCCACCCGCTCGGCCGGCACGGCCCGGGAGTAGAACCAGCCCTGCGCCGTGTCGCACCCGATCCGGCGCAGCCGCTCGGCCTGCTCGCCGCTCTCCACGCACTCCGCGGTGACGCTGATGCCCAGCCGGTGCGCCAGGTCGACCAGGGCCTCGACGATCGTCTCGTCCGCCGGGCTCGGGTGCTCCGCGGAGCTGAAGCCGCGGACGAACGATCCGTCGAGCTTCAGCGCGGACACCGGCAGCCTGCTGAGGTACGCGAGGTTGGAGTAGCCCGTACCGAAGTCGTCGATGGCGATGCCGACGCCCATCTCGCTCAGCTCCTGGAGCGCCTGCAGCGGCCGGCCCGCCGAGCCCATGACCGCCGACTCCGTCAGCTCCAGTTGCAGCAGCCGCGGCGGCAGGCCCGTCTCCTCCAGGATCTGGGCGACGTCGGCGACCAGGTCGGAGTCCCACACCTGGCGCACGGCGACGTTGACGCTGACGAACACCGGGTCCGCGGGGCGCAGCCGGCGCCAGCCGGCCGCGCGGCGGCAGGCGGTGGCGAGCACCCAGCGGCCGAGCGGCACGATCGCGCCGTTCTCCTCGGCCAGTCCGATGAACCGATTCGGCGTCAGCGTGCCGAGCTTCGGGTGCTGCCAGCGCACCAGCGCCTCCACGCCGCGCACGCTGCCGTCGCCGAGGTCGATGAGCGGCTGGTAGTCGAGCGTGAACTCGCCGCGCTCGATGGCCGGGCGCAGCGTGGAGGAGAGCGCCTGCCGGGTCATCCGGTGGGCGTTGCGCTCGGGGTCGAAGAGGGTCCAGCGGGCCTTGCCGTCGGCCTTCGCCCAGTACAGCGTGGTGTCGGCGGCCTGCATCAGGGCCGTGGCCGTCTGCCCGCTGGCCGCGCGCTCGACGACGCCGATGCTCGCCGAGACCGCGAGCCGCTGCCCGGCGAGGTCGAACGGCTCCTGGAGCGCGTCGAGCAGCCGCTGCGCCAGCTCGGCGAGCTGCTCCGTACCGGCGGAGCGGGCCACCAGCACCGCGAACTCGTCGCCGCCGAGCCGGGCGACCGTGATGCCGTGCTTCTCGGCCTTGCCCGCCTCCGCGGTGCAGGCCACCAGCCGGCGGGCGACGGCGGCGAGCAGCCGGTCGCCCACGCGGTGGCCGAGGGTGTCGTTGACGGCTTTGAAGCCGTCGAGGTCGAGGTACGCGAGCCCGACGCGGCCCGCCGCCCCCGGCGCCGGCGCCGCGGCCCTCGTGCGCGTACGGGATCCGCCCTGCCCGCGGCCCCGGCCGGCGCCGCCGTGCTCGGCCGCGGGCTCCTCCGCCTGCCTGGCCTCCTGGAGCGCGCCGGTGAGCCGCTCGAAGAACAGCTCCCGGTTCGGCAGCCGGGTCACCGGGTCGTGCATCTTCAGATGGCGCAGCTTCGCGCGCAGCTCGCGCTGCTCGGTGACGTCCGACAGCGACAGCAGTGCCCGGCCGCCGGAGAGCGGGGTGAGGGTCATCTCGACCGACAGCGACCGGCCGCCCGCGTCCTTCATCCGCCGGGTGCAGCGCAGGGAGGCGCGCCTGCCCTGGAGTACGTCGACGAAGCCGGCCCAGCTCCACGGCTCGTCGCGCAGCCCGGTCAGCTCCGCCGCCGAGGCGCCGGCGAGACCGCTCTCACCGGCGCCGACCAGCTCCTGCATCCGGCTGTTCGCGGCCCGTACGAGGCCGTCGCCGCCCACGACGGCCATCGCGAGCTGGGCCCCGTCGAAGGCGGCGCGGAAGTCGTCCACGGGCGCGCCCGCGGGAAGGTGACGTTCCGTGACCGCCTGGAGTGAGGTCCCGGGCCCGCAGCCCGGCCCTTCGAGAGATACGCTCACCGCTCGCTCCCGCCCGTGGGGACCGCTCGGCTCCGCCGCTGCAGAGCCACAGCGCTGGAAATGTGCCCGATCATAGGGCTACCGGCTGTGTCGATCCAGTGACGCCGCTACGGCGCGGAAAGCGCTGAGCCGGATGGGGCCGGGAGTGATCGCACATGGCCGCCTCCTGCCGGGCGAATGACCAGATGTGACTTTGTGTTACCCGCACATGCTCCTGATCTCCCCTCTCGTCCCGCCCCGGAGTCACCCGTGTGGGGCACTGGAACAGGACGGGCGGGAACAAACACGAACAAAGTGGGCTGTGTTCCCTACTCTTCCGAGCCGATGAGGTCGATGTGGCCCACCCATCCATACCCCCTGTGGAACAGGACCAGTCGCGCGCGTTGCACCGGGCCGCCGCCGTGGCGACCTCGCTCTCCGCCGTCATGGCCACCTCCCTCATCGCCGACCCGGTCGGCGCCCAGCCGGGACACCCCTGCGTGCTGGAGCGGACCGCCGCCCACCACTCCGAGGGGATCGCCGGCTGGGACCCGGCGTACCCGCGGCCGAAGAAGACCCTCGACGCGGTGATGGTGTATCTCTCCTTCCCCGATTCGGAGCCGCTGACCTCCCCGGACGAGCTGACCGGGGACCACTTCCCGGCCACCGCCGAGTTCTTCGAGCGGGCCTCGTACGGGCAGTTCCGGCTGAAGGTCGACGCGCGCGAGCGGTGGATACGCATGCCGTCGGACTCCCTGTCGTACGGCATCGCCCGTGACTGGGACCCGGCGGCACGCAGCCGTTTTCTGAACGACGCGGTGTCCGCGGCCGATCGGAAAGTGGACTTCGGTGATTACGACGTGGTCTATTTCGTCGCCGACCCGGATGCCCCCGGCGTGGATTCCGACGCCACCAAGGTGGTCAACTTCGAAAGCCCGATGCGCGCCGACGGCACCGACCTGCACCGCATCGTCACCGTCTTCGAGCAGCACCCGCCCGACCGCAACGTCCTCGCCCACGAGACCGGCCACGTCTTCGACCTCCCCGACCTCTACCACCGCCCGCTCGACGGCAGGGCCGACTGGGACACCCACGTCGGCGACTGGGACCTCATGGGCAGCCAGTTCGGGCTGGCACCCGACCCCTTCGGCTGGCACAAGTGGAAACTCGGCTGGCTGGGAGACGACCAGGTCGGCTGCGCCGCGAACCCCGGGTCTGACCGCTTCACGCTGCACGCGCTGTCCGCCCCCACGAGCCCGCGGACGCCCCCGCGCGGGACCGCGGAGACGCAAGCGGAGAACGGGGCGGGGGAGGTCCGGGGGCGACGGGACGCCGGAGGCGCGGGTGCCACCGGGGGCGCGGGGGATGCGGGAGGCCCGGAGGGCCGGGGCGAGCCGGGCGGGCGAGCCGGGCAGGGCGAGCCGGCCGAGCGCGGGGAGCGGGGCGGGAACGGCAAGGGGACGGCGGTCCTGCGGCGCGACACCCGCCTCGTCGTCGTGCCCACCGGCGCCACCACCGCCATCGCCGTCGAGGCCCGCGGCCGCTACGCCAACGACCGGCACGCCTGCACCGAGGGCGTCCTCGTCTACCGCGTCCACACCGGCACCGACTCCGGCGGCGGCCCCGTCGAGGTCGTCGACGGCCACCCCCGCACCGCCGCCTGCCACGACACCTCCGTCTACCCGCCGCTCGCCGACGCCCCGCTGGGCGAGGGCGAGAGCCTGGAGCTGAAGCGCGAGGGCGTACACGTGGAGGTCACCGGACGTACGGCGGACGGGGGCTGGGGCGTACGGATCGTACGGGGCGCCGCGAAGCAGGGCTGACCGGCACCGGCACTGCGGCGCCGGCGCCGCATGTGCCGGTGCCGCAGTGCCGGTGCCATGGGTGCCGTGCCGCGGCGGGATCCGGCCCGGAACGCGGACCGGGCGCCTTCGGAGATCCGAAGGCGCCCGGGTCGACGGTCTTGCGTGCTGTACGCCGTCAGGGACTCGAACCCCGGACCCGCTGATTAAGAGTCAGCTGCTCTAACCAACTGAGCTAACGGCGCCTGTCGACGTGGACGACCTTAGCACCCGGCCCCCGGAGATCGAAAATCGGTATTCGGGTGCGGCCACCGCGGCCCGTACGCACCCCCACAGCAGCTCCTTCGGGCCCGGCAGCCACGGGAACCGCACCTCCGGCGCGACCAGCCAGCGCGCCGCCCCCGCGCCGGCGCCCTCGCGCCGCCCGTACACCGGCGGCAGCGTGACCGCGTCGCCCGGCCCGTGGCAGAGCGCCGGGGGCAGCCCGGGGCGCCACTCCTCCCAGGACAGCAGGGCGGGCAGCCGGGCGGCGGTGCCGGGTGCGGCGAAGAGCAGCGTCCGGTCCCGTACGGCCGCGGCGGGGCCGCTGCCCGCGCCCTGCGCCCACAGCAGCTCCAGCACCCGGCGTCCCGGCAGCGCGGGGAAGCTGACCACGTCGAACGCGCCGCCGCACGGCAGCACGGCGGGCGCCGCGGGGCGCTGCGACCACAGCGCGTGCACGCTGCGCGGGAAGGGGCTGGCGGAGGCGAGCCAGTCGGCGCCCGCGGGGGTCACGTCGCTGGCGGGAGTGTCCGATGCGTGACGGTTCATGGAAACCACATCTACGCGCGCTGCCGCACGCCCCCGTACAGATCCCCGGAACCGGGGACAGAACGGCGGGGAGGCGAGTACTCTGCGGCGTTTGCGCGCGTGTGACGTGCCCCCGCGCGCGTGCTACGTCTCCGAAGGGGACCCCGTGCCGCCGCCCGCGAGGAGGTCGCGGCCGTACTCGACCATCCGCTTCGCGTAGTCCTCGGTCCAGTCCGCCCGCTCCGCGATCGCCGCCGGCGTCAGCCGGTCGAACCGCTTGGGGTCGGCGAGCTGCGCCGCCGCGATCGCCTGGTACTCGATGGCCCGGTCGGTCGCCGCCCGGAAGGCCAGCGTGAGGTCGGTGGCGCGGGCCAGCAGCTCGCGGGGGTCCTCGATCGACTCCAGGCCGAAGAAGTGCTCGGCGTCGGGCTCCGCGAGCGGCGGCTCGAAGAGCAGCGCGGCGGGCCGCCGCGGGGTGCGCGGCTGCTCCGTCCGGCCTGGCCGAGCCGGGTCCGGCTCCGTCATAGGGGTCCTCCACTTGCCTCTGTGCCACCGACCATTGTCCCCCGCCGCGCAACCCCGCCCCCGTGCGGCGCCGCGGGACCGCCCGTACGGGCGCGTGCCGGGCCGGCGCTCACGCCCGTACGCGATGGTCCGCCAGGTGCGCCAGCACCGCCTGGTGGGCCTCCCAGCCGTCCGGGAACTTGACCGCCGCGCCGAGCTGCACCGGCTCCGTCGACGGGTGCTCGTCCAGCAGCTCGGGCACGCCCGCCCGGCAGACGACGACGCACGCGTGCCGGTGCCGCGAGGCGAGCACGCACAGGCGCCCGGTCTCCAGGTGGAACGCCGTCGCGTCCGGGCGTCCCGACAGCGGGTGCAGCACCACCGTGACGTCGAACTCCATGCCCTGCAGCCGGTTCGCCGTGTCCACCGTCACCGCGTCCGCCGCCCGGGCGGGCAGCGTCCGCGCGAGCGCGGCCCGTACCGCCGCGGCCTGGTCCCGGTGCGCCGTGCCCACCGCGATCCGGTCCGCCGTCAGCTCGCCCTCGCCGCGCTCCGAGGCCGTCGTGCCGCGCCGCTCCAGCAGCCGCCGCACCACCTGCGCCACCGCCGCCACCGCCGCCGGGTCGGTCCGCGGCGTGTGCGCCGCGGGCAGCTCCAGCAGGCCCCAGCCGCTCGCCGCCGCCTCGTCCAGCACCCGGTCGGCGCCCGACCCGTCCGACCGCTCCGCGAACGCCAGCCGCCGCTCACCCGGGCCCGTACCGCTGCGGAACGGCGTGAAGGGGTAGAACGCCCGCGACACCAGTGGCGCGGCCGACGCCGGCAGCCGCCAGGACACCGGCAACCGGTGCTGCGGCAGCCCCGGATGGTGCGCCAGCAGCGTCGTCACGGCGCTGGCCGCCGGGTCCCAGGCCAGCCCCGACCACTGCTCGGCGCCGACCGCGCTGAAGGGGTCGAGCTGCCCGGGGTCGCCCACGAACAGCGCGCGCTCGAAGAGCCCGGCGACGGAGAGGAGCGCGTCGGAGCGCATCTGGTACGCCTCGTCCACGATGGCGTGCTCCCAGCGCTCGGCGCCCTCGCCCTCCTTCGCGCGGGCAGCGGCGACGTAGGCCCACTTCGCGGCGGTGGAGGCGATGACGCCGAGCCCCGTGAGATCGGCGATGCTCGTGGCGGTGCGCACGTGCTCGTGGCCGTCGAGCACGGGGTCGTAGGGGCGGGGGTCGCTGCTGTGCAGCCGGCCGACGGGCAGGTCGGGCTGCTCCCGGGCGAGCCGGTCGACGAGGTCGTCGACCTGCGCGTTGGTCTGGGCGACGAGGAGGAGCCTGCGGCCGGCGGCGGCCAGCTCGCGGGCGGCGCGGACGACGAGGGTGGACTTCCCGGCGCCGGGCGGGGAGTCGACGAGGACGCCTCGGGAGTGACCGTCGAGGGTGTCGCGGAGGATGGCCTCGGTGGCGGTCCTGGCGGCGGTGGCGGGGTCGGCGTCGTGGGGCCGGGGTCCGGCCGGGCGCGGGGGGCGCGTGGCCGCGGTGCGGGGCCCGGGGGCGTGCGCGCGGGAGCGCTGCGCGGCTCCGGCCGCCTCCGCGGGGCCCGCGGCTCCGGCGGCCGGGCCCGCGGGTGCGCGGGTGTCCGCCGCGCTGGGCGCGGTGCCTTCGCGCCCGTACACGTCCTTCCTCCGCTCCGCCGTCACAGGAAGTCCTCCGCCGTCACCCGGTCCGGCTCCTCCGCGGCCCGCGCCGCCGGGCTGCCGTGCGTCCACGGGGTGTCCTCCGGCTCCGGCAGCGCGGGACCGCGGCGGGCCGTGTGCTCGAAGAGCGTCCACACCACCCGGTCGCCCGGCTCCGGCACCGAGCCCTCCGCGGGGGTGCGCGAGCGGCCCATGCCGTCCTGCAACTGCACGGTGACGCGCCCGTCCCCGTACCCGGCGACCAGCGCGCGCTGCGTGCGTCCGCCGGGCAGTTCGCGGTAGACCTTGCCGCCGTCCTCCAGGTGCGGTTCGTCGTCGGTGGCGACGGTGACCAGCGGCCTGGGCATCGGGCGGCGGCCCTCCGAGTACGCCATCTCCACCGACTCCGTACGGCACACGAACGCCTGCCCCGCGAGCCGCCGCTCCGCCATCGTCAGCGGGTCGTCCAGCGCCTCCTGGGCGTCCAGCTCGGCCAGCGCGCGCTCGCGCTGGGCCAGCTTGCGGGCGGCGGTCACCGCGTCGTCGCGGCGCGGCTGCGGGGGCTCGCCGGCGCGCACCCGGTCGCGGTGGGCGGTGAACGACCACCTGTCGGCGAGCCACCGGCCGGGTACGTGCGCGCCCTCGGGCAGGGCGCGCAGCAGGTCGTACGACCGCCAGACCGCGTCCCACGTGGGCCGCAGCCGGCTCTCCACGAGCCGGGCGACGGTCTCTTCCGCCGCCCGCGTCGCGGCCGGGTCGCCCTCGGCGCGGGCGCGGTCGAAGCGGGCCATGGCGGGGGCGAGGAGCCTGTTGTCGAACGCGGGGTCGGTGGCGGGTCCCGCCGGGGGCACGAGCAGTTGGCCGTCGGCGTCGCGGCCGGTCTCCGCGCGCTCCGCGGCCGCCGCGCCGTCCGTGATCCAGGCGAGCAGGGCGCCGAGGTGCTGGTCCTCGACGGTGCTCTGGCCGGTGGCCCAGTGCCGGGCGAGCAGTTCGGTGGCCGACAGCAGCAGCGCGGCGCCGGGCACGCGGGCGCGTTCGCCGTAGTGCGACAGCCAGCGGCCGAGGAGCGGCACGCGCGGGGGCGCGGGGTGCGGGGTGTCCGGGTCGTCCTCGGCGGTCCTGCGGAAGCGCATGGAGCGGCCGAGGAGGCGCACGTACTCGACGCCGGCGCGACTGGGCACGAGGAGCTGCGCGGCCTCGGCACAGGGCTCCTGGGCGGGCTCCGCGGGGTCGTCGGCGGGTGCCTGGCTGTCGCCGGCGCCGCCGGTGTCTCCGGGGTCCTCCGCGTAGGACTCGACGTACGGCAAGACTTCCGCCGCCAGTTCCGCCAGGAACGCGAACCGCAGGTCGCGGTCGCGCGGCTGCGGTACGGCCAGCAGGCGCGGCCGGTCGCGATCGCAGCCGACGAGCGCGCCGAGCGGGGCGGCGGCCTCGCCGGCGGCGGTCATCGGTACGAGGACGAGCGGCCGGTCGGACAGATGCCGGTGCCGCACGGTCGCGAGCGGGGTGGCCCGCCCGGCGACCACGGCCTCCGCGCGCGCGAGGGTGACCATGAGACTCATCGGCCGCCGCCCCCGCCGGCGGCGGCCAGCGCCTCCGCGCGCAGCGCGGCGGCGCGCCGCAGGGCGGCCACGGCGGGGTCCTCCGGGGACGGACCGGGGCGGTCCGCCTCCCCTTCCGCCGCCGCGTCGTGCGCGGCAGCGGCGGGACCCGTGGCGATCCGCCGCGGTTCCGCCCCGCCGGACGCCGCCGCCATGACCTCCTCGACCGTGCGCAGGCCGCCCAGGTCGCTGCGTACGCCGCGGCCCAGGGCAGTCACGTCGCCCCGCTCGCGGGCGTGCGCGCGGCAGTGGAAGGCCAGTTCGCAGGCCGCCAGGCACTCCGGGGCGTACGCGGCGGGCACCGACTCCACTGCCGTCACCAGCAGGGGCGGGGGCTGGCGGACGTCCAGGGTGAGGTCCGCGGGCAGGGCGGCGGCGATCGCCTCGAGGCGGGTGAGGCGGGCCAGTTGGCGGCGGGTGGCGGCCAGTTGCCTGCGCACGTCGACGGGCTCCGCGACCGGCTGGTTGGAGAAGTCCTTGGGGCACACCAGCAGCACGTCGTGGTGCACCTCGCAGTGCGGCTGCAGCGCCAGCACGTACACCGCCGCCTGCCGGGCCGCCGCGCCCACCTTCGCCGGGTCCGCGGACCCGTCGAGGATCGGGAAGGACTTGATCTCGACCACCGTGCAGCGCCCGTCGGGGCCGACGACCGCCGCGTCCGGCTCCAGGTACACCGGCGCGCCCGCGACCTCCAGGCTGACCATCGGGTGCCGCAGCAGCGTCCAGCCGCCCGCCGCCACCGCCTCGGCGATGGCCAGCCGGGTGCGCTCCGTACGCCCGCGGGGGCCGGGGGCGGCCAGGTCGGGGATGTGCACCGCGGCGGGCTCCGGCGGGGTCTCGCCGGTCCGCTCGGCCAGCAGGCTCAGCAACTCGGCGCCGCCGTCGGCGGTGATGCGGGCCTCGAAGGCGTTGCCGCGGGCGAACGCGAACTGCGACTGGCCGAACGGCGCCGGTCTGCCCAGCGCCTCGGCGAGCGCACCCTTGTCGATCCCGGCGCCGTCCAGCAGCGTCCGGCGGCGGCACCCCGGGTTGGCCGCCAGCGCGGCGAGCGCCCGTGCGTCCAGGGCGCGCGCGGCGACGTCCGCGCCGCGCAGCGCGTCGAGCCGGTGGCGCAGCGAGGCTCCCGGCGCCGGGTCGGTCCCGTGCCCGGCGGTGCGGGCGTCGGCGTGGGCGGGGGTCAAGTCGCCCGTAGCGGTCGTACGTTCCACGCGCCGCAGTCTGGCACGGCCCACCGACACCGGGGGTGCCCACGGGGCGGGAGCGGCGTCGCGGCGGTCCGCCGCGTGGCCCGTCGTGCCGTCATGCCCGCTGAGTCGCCGCCGCCGTCAGGCGCGCACGCCGCGCAGCCGGCGGGTCTTCGCGTACGGGCCGGTCCCGGGGCGCGGCACCGTCAGCCGCCGCGCCCGCCGCGCCCGCCGCGCGTCAGTACGCGAGTCTCCGGCACATCACCTGTGCCGCGCCCCCGCGCTGCTCCACCGGCGCCCGTCTGCCGCCCGACGGCGCCGGCGGGTCGCCAGGGGCCGGGTTCTCGTGGGTGGTGCGCGGGCTCGGGATATGCGGCGCTTCCGGTGCGTCCCCTGGGGGGCCGCCACCCCCGCCCGTGCGGACCTTCTCCGGCGCGCGGTCGTCCGCCGGCACGTCGCTGCCGTCCGGGTCGTCGGGCCGCGGCCCGCCCGCCGCGACCACACCGCCGCCCGCGGGCGTGCCCCGGCCGCCGAGGCGGGAGGCGAGCCGGTACACCCGGCGGCGGATGCCGTCGGCGACGCGCAGCGACGGGCGCAGCAGCAGCCAGCCGAGGCCCATGACGGCGGCGCCCGCGACCGCGTCGAGGAAGTAGTGGTTGGCGGTGCCCATGACCACGATGGTGGTGACGAGCGGGTACGCGACGCCCAGCAGCCGGACCGGCGTGTGCGGGGCGTGCCGCCACAGCACCACCGCGCACCACAGCGCCCAGCCGACGTGCAGGCTGGGCATCGCCGCGTACTGGTTGGTCAGCCCGCCGAGTCCGCGGGGCGCGCTCGCCTCACCGCCCCACCAGCCGTACGACGAGTACTGCGCCATCGTGTCGACGAACCCGTACGCCGGGTCCAGCAGCCGCGGCGGGCAGGTCGGCATGAGGATGAAGCCGACGAGCGCGACGACGGTGGAGAGCAGCAGCCAGGTGCGGTAGCGCCGGTAGTGGGCGCGGTGGCGGAGCCAGACCCACACCAGGACCACGGGCGTGACGACGTAGTGCAGGGACGCGTAGATGAAGTCGGCGGGGACGCCGAGCACCGCGTGCGCGGTGAAGAGTCTGTTGAGCGGGTCCTCGAAGTTGATGTGGAGGGTCTTCTCGATGTCGAGCAGCGCGAGGCCGTTGTCGACCGCCATGGTCACGTCGCCGCGGGCGAGCAGCCGGCCCGCCGAGTACGCCATGTACACCACGACGACGAGCAACAGCTCCGTCCACCAACGCTGCCTCAGTCGCATGGTCCAGGCACTCCGTCTCCGCTTCCCCGCTACGGGCCGCCCCACGTGGCCCACGGACAACCGTACGGTGTACGTCAGCCCACCGCACGATGTATATCCCTCCACCGGTTGGTGGATGCAGCCTCCACCGAACAGTGGAGGGAGCCAGAAAGACGCGGAATGATCCGGAAAGGTTGCCCGGGGTTCGCGGATCAGGCGGAAATCAGCCCCAGGTTCGTCAGGAACGCGTCCACCTCGGAGCTGCCTGACCAGCGCCGCAGCCTCTCCGCGGCGGCGTCGAGCATGGCGCGTACGCGCGCGGAACGCACCTCCTCCAGGAGCGCGAGCGCGCTGCCGGCCGCGGCGGCGGCCTCGTCCGGGCGGCCCGCGGCGGCGAGGTCGGCGGCCAGCTCCGCGGTGAAGAGGGCGGTGTTGCGGGCGAAGTGCGGTTCCTGCAGAGCCACCGCGCGGCGGGCGCACTCGGCGGCGCGCGCGTGGTCCCCGAGCGCCGCCCAGCACTGCGCCTCCAGGCCGGTCAGCTCGGCCTCGCCGTAGAAGGACATCCACTCCGGGCACCTGTCCGCCCCGCCCCGCGCGAAGAGGTCGCCTGCCGTGACCAGCGCCTCGCGGGTCGCGTCGGGGTCGCCGAGGAGCGCCCAGCCGCCGGCCTCGCGGGCGGCGAGCAGCGAGCGCAGCCGGTCGCAGCCGGCCGCGGCGGCGGCGCGGCGGCCGGCCTGGGCCGCGCGTACGGCCTCGTGGGCGCGGCCGGTGTCGCGGGCCAGGAACGCGGTGTTGGAGAAGGCGTGCGCCTCCAGGGCGGGGTCGTCGGCGAGCCGGGCGGTGGCGAGGGCCTCGGCGTAGTGCGAGCGGGCGTCGGCGTAGCGGCCGGAGTCGTGGGCCAGCCAGCCGACGGAGAGGGCCAGCTCACCGGCGGCGGCGTGCAGCCGCTCGGCGTCGGAGCCGGGGCGCGGGGCGGTCTCGGGGAGCAGGGCGCGGGCGGTGCGCAGGGTGCATCCGGCGCGGGCGTAGAGGTCGTCGGCGCCGTGCCGGTCGTCGTGCAGCCGGATGAGGCGTACCGCCTCCGCCACGGCCGCCTCGGGGAACTCGGGCGTACGGGCCCGGGCGGGCGGCAGCGCGGGGAAGGGCGGGAGCGGCTGCGGCGGTCCGGCCGCCGGGGCGGCGGGGGAGGGCTCCGCCGGCCCCTCCGCGGGGGTGGGGCGTACGGACGTGCGCGGGGGCGCATCTTTGCTTCCGCGCGCCCTTCGGCCCCGTACCTCCGCCCGCGGCTCGAAGCCCAGATCGCCCAGCGAGCGGCCCGGGAACATGTGCAGGAACACGCGCTCGTACGCGTAGTTCGGGCACCGGATCTCGCCGGACTCGACGCGGCCCACGTAGCGCGCGTCACACGAGACCTGTTCGCCGATCTCCCGCGCGGCCCGCCGCACCGAGGCGGCGAACTCGCCCGGTGACCGGATGCCGCGCAGCGCGCGGAAGGCGGCGTTGGGACGCAATCGGTCGGGTGGGGCGGCCACGTCCGCTGTTCCTCCCTGGTGCTGCCCGGCAACTACTGTGCCGCGACCCGCCGATCGGCAACTGATGTGCGCCACGGCCGGCGCCGCACGGCGGCCCGCTCGCACCCGCGGTGCGCGCGCCGCCACGCAGAGTCTGCCGACCCGCGGTGCCCCTTGCCCCCGATCCGCTATAAAACGCCATCCTTTGCGGCGACTTCATGCCGTGCCGTTGACGCGGTCCTGGCGTTGGATGGGCAGGAGACCGGGGGAACCACGACGGGGACTGGATGAGGAGGGGTTCCTGTGCCGGACACCGGCGGGGAGACCACTGTCGGTACGAGAGCCGCCGCGGACCCGTGTGACCTGGTCACCGTCCCGGCAAGGCACGGCCTCGAAGCGGTCGACATCCTCCGGCTGCGCACGGCCGTCGGGCCCGTGCTGCACGACGGCGGCGTCGACACCCTCGGCTTCCTGGTGCCGCCGGGCACGGCCGCGCGCTGGGACCTGCCCGGCAGCGCGTGCACCCCGGCGCTGCGCCGCGGGCCCGTGGCGCCGCCGGTGGCGGGGGCGTACTGGCTGGTGCCGCCGGAGGAGGCGGCGCCGGTGACCGACCCGGTGCTGCTGGCGGCGGCGCTGTGCGAGGCGGCCCGTACGATCGAGGCCGCCGACCGCTTCTGAGCCCCTGCCCGCCGCCCCGCACCCCCGCGGGGCGCGCCCCGGCCGCGGGCGGGGGATACTGGGCGCGTGGCCAGGCAGAGGTCGCGCGGCGGGCGCAGCCCCGTCGTGGTGGACGTGGACGGCGGCACCGCGGAACTGCGTCCCGACCCCGACCGCCCGCGCGCCTGGATGCTGCTCCTCGACGGCGCCCCGCAGTCGCACGTCGACCTCGACGACCCGGCGCACCTGGAGTTCGAGTACCAGCGCCGCCTCGGCCACGCCGCCGACCTCGTCGCCCCCGCCGGCCGCCCCGTGCAGGTCCTGCACCTCGGCGGCGGCGCGCTGACCCTCCCGCGCTACGTCGCCGCCACCCGCCCCCGCTCCGTCCAGCAGGCCGTCGAGATCGACGGCAGGCTCACCGCGCTGATACGCGCCGAACTGCCGCTGCCCGAGCGGGCGCGGATCCGGGTGCGGCAGGGGGACGCCCGCGCGGTGCTCGCCAGGATGCCGGACGACTGGGCGGACCTGATCATCGGCGACGTCTTCCACGTCGCACGCACCCCCGCGCACCTGACCACCACGGAGTTCCTGGCCGACGTACGCCGCGTGCTGCGCCCCGGCGGCGTCTACGCCGCCAACCTCGCCGACGGGCCGCCGCTCGCGTATCTGCGGGCGCAGACCGCCACCGCCGCCGCCGTCTTCCCCGAACTGTGCGTCGTCGCCGCCCCCGCCGTCTGGCGCGGCCGGCGCTTCGGCAACGCCGTGCTCCTCGCCTCCGCCGTCCCGCTGCCGGTCGGCGAGCTGACCCGCAGGGCGGCCACCGACCCGCAGCCCGGCCGCGTCGAACACGGCCGCGCGCTCCGGGACTTCGCCGCCGGCGCCCGGCCGGTGACCGACGCCACGGCGACCGAGTCGCCGGCGCCGCCGCCCGGGGTGTTCACGTAGCGGCGGCGGGCCCGGGGTCCTTCAGGTCGCGTACTCGTTCGTCTCCACCCGCGGCGGGCCGTCGTGCCACGTGCAGATCACCGACGTCCGCCGGCCGTCGGCGACGAAGTCGACGCGTATCCACGTCGTCTGCTCCCACGTCTGCATCTGCCACCCGGCGTCCGGCGTCGCCGACACCAACTCCGCGGCGTCGGCGGCCATCTCGAACGTCACCCGCCCGCCGGCCACCGGATACGTCTGCACGTCCCCCGTCGCGCTCGCCGCCGGCAGGTCCTGCTGCCCCGCGTCCGCGGCGCCGTCCCCCGGGCTTTCCCCCGGACCCTCTTCCGCCGCGTCCGTGCCCTCGGGGCTCTCCGTGGGCCGCTCGCGCTCCGGCGGGCCCTGCGAACGCTCCGGCGCCGACGGGGTCTCCGGCTCCGGAGTCGGCGAGGGCGGCGCGGGCCGCTCCGTCGCCGTGCCGACTAAAGGAGGCGGCGACGACGGCGCCCGGCCCGACAGCGGCACCGTGTGCGGCCGGTCGGACGTGCTGTCCAGCACCAGCCTGACCCCGAACCACGACACGGTCACGGCCGCCAGTGTCGCCAGGGTCCACGCGAGCGCGTGCACAAGCCTTCGACGCATCGGCCCTATCCTGCCGCACCCGCCCCCGCGGTGCCGCACCCCGGCGGGAACCGCTTGCCGCGGGTTGTCCACAGGCGGGCGGAGGCGGGGCGGCGCACACCGCGCTTTTGGCGTACGTTGCCGGACATGGCATGTGTGCTGCTGGTGGAGGACGACCAGTTCGTGCGCTCCGCGCTGATCAGGCATCTCACGGACGCCGCCCACACCGTGCGCAGCGTGGGCACGGCGCTGGAGGCGCTCCGCGAGGTCGCGCACCACGGGTTCGACGTCGTGATCCTCGATCTCGGGCTGCCCGACCTCGACGGCGCCGAGGCGCTGAAGATGCTCCGCGGCCTCACCGACGTGCCGGTCATCGTCGCCACCGCGCGGGACGACGAGTCCGAGATCGTCCGCATCCTCAACGACGGCGCCGACGACTACCTCGTCAAGCCCTTCTCCGTCGAGCATCTGCAGGCCCGCCTCGGTGCCGTGCTGCGCCGCGCCGGGGGCCGCACCGCCGCCGTACCGCCGCCGCGGCAACTGCGCGTCGGCGGCCTCGCCATCGACCTGCGGCGGCGCAGCGCGGAGCTGGACGGCCGCGAGCTGGACCTGACCAGGCGCGAGTTCGACATGCTGGCGTTCCTCGCCGAGCGGCCCGGCGTCGTCGTGCCGCGGCGGGAGCTGCTGTCCGAGGTGTGGCGGCAGTCGTACGGCGACGACCAGACCATCGACGTCCATCTGTCCTGGCTGCGCCGCAAGCTCGGCGAGACCGCCGCGCGCCCCCGCTATCTGCACACCCTGCGCGGCGTCGGCGTGAAGCTCGACCCGCCGGCCGGGATCCCGCCCGCATGAGGTGGGCGCTGGTCAAGGTGTGCCTGGCGGTCACGGTGATGGTCGTGGTCGCCTTCGCCGTGCCGCTCGGGCTGGTCGTCAAGGAGATGGCCCGGGACCGGGCGCTGACCAACGCCGAGCGGATCGCCGCCGGCATCGGCCCGGCGCTGGCGATCACCACCGACGCCGAGCAGTTGGAGCGCGCGGTCGG
Organism: Streptomyces sp. NPDC004134; assembly: GCF_042874195.1. Lineage (NCBI taxonomy): Bacteria > Bacillati > Actinomycetota > Actinomycetes > Kitasatosporales > Streptomycetaceae > Streptomyces > Streptomyces sp. NPDC004134. The sequence goes on from NZ_JBIAMS010000008.1 coordinate 101,490, forward strand.
CAGCACCGAGGCCGGCGCGGGCGGGCGGATCGCCGTGCACGTGCCGCGCGGCAGCGCGGAGGGCATGTCGGCGGTACGGATCGGGGAGCCGCGCGCCGGCGCGGCCGACGTGGAGCGCGCCTCCGGCGCGGGCACGTCGCTGCTGGTGGCCGTCGCCGGCGGGCACACGCTGCTCCAGCCCATCGCCGTCGAGGGCGACCGGGTCGCTGTCGTCGAGGTGTTCGTGCCGGCGGGGGAGCTGACCGAGGGCGTGGCGCTGGCGTGGCTCGTGCTGGCGGGCGTCGGCCTGGCGCTGATCGCGGGCTCCGTCGCCGTGGCGGACCGGCTCGGCACCCGGATGGTGCGGCCCGCGCGCCGGCTCGCGGGCGCCGCGCACGACCTGGGGGAGGGCAGGCTCGGCGTCCGGGTCGAGGAGTCCGGGCCCTCAGAACTGCGCTCGGCGGCCGTGGCGTTCAACTCGATGGCCGACCAGGTCGCGCTGCTGCTGGCCAACGAGCGCGAGCTGGCCGCCGACCTCTCCCACCGGCTGCGCACCCCGCTGACCGTGCTCCGGCTCAACGCCGCCTCCCTGGGCGAGAGCGGCGCCGCCGAGCAGACCCGGCAGGCGGTGGCCCAACTGGAGCGCGAGATCGACCAGATCATCGCCACTGTGCGCGAGCAGCGCGGCCGGCCCGCGGGGCAGCAGGCGGCGGCGGTGGTCGGCTGCGACGTCTCGGCGGTGATCAGGGAGCGGATGGAGTTCTGGTCGGCGCTGGCGGAGGACGAGCGCAGGTCCGCGCGGCTGGCGGGGGTCGACAGGCCGGCGCAGGTGCCGGTGGCGCGCGCCGAGTTGGTCGCCGCGATCGACGCGCTCATAGGCAACGTCTTCCGGCACACCCCGGAGGGCACGGACTTCTCCGTCGACGTGCACCACGCCGGCGACGCCGTGATCGTGCTCGCCTCGGACGCGGGGCCGGGCATCCGCGACCCGGAGGCGGCGCTCGCCCGCGGCCAGGGGCAGGGCGGTCCCGGGTCGACGGGGCTGGGTCTGGACATCGTGCGGCGGGTCGCGGAGTCGACGGGCGGGGACGTGCGGATCGGCCGGTCGGTGCTGGGCGGCGCGGAGATACGGCTCTGGCTGGCGCTTCGCACCGGCCCCGCCGCGGCGGACGGCGAGCGGGGCCGGCAGCGGCACCGGGTCGTACGGCGGCGGCGCGGCCGGGCTGCGGAGCGCCCGGCGGGAAACGGCTCGGGAAACGGCGCGGGGGACGGGGACGGGACGGCGGCCACGGGCGCAGGCAGGGGGACGGGAAAGGGCGGCGGAAGCCGTACGGGCAAAGGGGGCGGTGGCGGCAAGGGCGGTGGTACGGGCCGGGGTGCCGGTACGGGCCGGGGCGGCGGTGCGGGCAGCGGAGCCGCGGGTGCGGGGCCGGGGGCCGCCGCGGGCGCGGGCGCGGGTGCGCGGCGCGCGTAGCGCGGGCGGCGGCCCCCGCCCCTGAAAGGCGCCGGCCCGCCGCGCCGGCCGCGGGCCCCCGCCCGTCACGCGGCGGCCTGCGCCCGGGCCGCGACGGCCCTCGCCCTCCCCATGTGGCGCCCGCCGGTTGCCGGTCCGGCGGACGCCCGTCTCTCCGCCCGTGGCCGGGCGCCGGTCTGCTGTGCGCGGCTCCGCTGTGCCCCGGCCCGCCGGGCGGCGTCGCGCCGTCCGTCAGACGCCGGGCGGCGGCAGCGCCCCGGCGCGGATCACGTCCGCGTACCAGTGGGCGCTGGACTTCGGGGTGCGCTGCTGCGTCGTGTAGTCCACGTGCACCGCGCCGAACCGCTTGGCGTAGCCGTACGCCCACTCGAAGTTGTCCAGCAGCGACCACAGGAAGTAGCCCCGCACGTCCGCGCCTTCCGCCATCGCGCGGTGCACGGCGCCGATGTGCCCGTGCAGGTACGCGATGCGGTCCGGGTCGTGGACCGAGCCGTCCGGCTCCGGCTTGTCGTCGTACGCCGCGCCGTTCTCGGTGATGTACAGCGGCAGGTCCGGCGCGTCGGCGGTGAACCGCAGCAGCAGCTCCGTCAGCCCCGTCGGATCGACGGTCCACCCCATCGCGGTGCGCTCGCCCGGCGGCTGGTGGAAGGCGATGTGGTCCGCGGCCGGCCAGGGGGACTGCGCGCCGCCGCCGTGGCCGTCGGCGCGCTCGGGCCTCGCGTCGCCGGAGACGGCGGAGACCACGGTGGGCGTGTAGTAGTTGAGGCCGATCGAGTCCAGCGGCCGGCTGATGAGCGGCAGGTCGCCGTCCCGTACGAAGGACCAGTCCGTCAGCCGCGCGGTGTCGTCCAGCAGGTCGGGCGGGTACGCGCCGTCGAGCATCGGCCCGGTGAAGATGCGGGTGGCCAGCGCGTCGATCTGGCGGGCGGCGTCGCGGTCCGCCTCGGAGTCCGTACGCGGCCGTACGACCGCGGGGTTGAGGCTGACGGAGATCTGGGCGCGGGCCGGCAGCGCGGTGCGCAGCGCGTCGGTGGCGAGCCCGTGCGCGAGGTTGAGGTGGTGCGCGGCGCGCAGGGCGGCGACCGGGTCGGTGCGGCCGGGGGCGTGCACCCCGGCGGCGTAGCCGAGGAACGCGCTGCACCAGGGCTCGTTGAGCGTGGTCCACAGCTCGACGCGGTCGCCGAGGGCGTCGCCGACGAGGCGGGCGTAGTCGGCGAACCGGTGTGCCGTGTCGCGCTCCGGCCAGCCGCCCGCGGTCTCCAGCTCCTGCGGCAGGTCCCAGTGGTAGAGCGTGAGCACCGGCTTGATGCCGGCCGCCAGCAGCTCGTCGGCGAGCTGCCGGTAGAAGTCGAGCCCGCGCTGCACGGCGGGCCCGCGTCCGGTGGGCTGGACGCGCGGCCAGGACACGGAGAAGCGGTACGCCCCGACGCCGAGCCCGGCCATCAGCCCGACGTCCTCGGTGCGCCGGTGGTAGTGGTCGACGGCGACGTCCCCGGTGTCGCCGCCCGCGGTCTTCCCCGGGGTGTGCGAGAAGGTGTCCCAGATGGAGGGGGTGCGGCCGTGCTCCCGCGCGGCGCCTTCGATCTGGTACGCGGCGGTGGCCGTGCCCCACAGGAAGTCCTCGGGGAAGGTGGCGGTGGTGTCGGACATCTGGGAGCGCTCCCAATCTCGGCGGTGACGAACGTCGTGGACAACGGGGCCGGTCGTAGCTCGACGACCCCCGGGCGGAGCGCGGGTCGTACCGCCGCGGGGCGAACGGGCCACGGCCGGTCAGCCCTTGACCGCGCCGTGCATGATCCCGCCGACGATCTGCCTGCCGAACAGCAGCAGGAGCAGCAGCAGCGGCAGCGTGCCCAGCAGCGCGCCCGCCATGATCACCGACTGGTCGGGGATATAGCCGCGGCCCAGGCTGGTGAGTGCCACCTGCACGGTCGGGTTCTCCTGGGTGAGCGCGATGATCGGCCAGAAGAACTCGTTCCAGGCCATCACGAACGTCAGCATCCCCAGCACGGCCATCGCGGGCCTGGCCGCGGGGAAGACCACGTGCCAGATGACCCGCACGCTGCTCGCGCCGTCCACCCGGGCGGCTTCGATCAGCTCGGTGGGCAGCGCCTGGATCAGGTACTGCCGCATGAAGAACACCCCGAAGGCGCTCACGATGAACGGCAGGATCACCGACTGCAGTTGGTCGATCCACTCCAGCTTCGCGATCGCCATGTACAGCGGTACGACGCTGAGCTGCGGCGGCACCATCATCGTGCCGATCACCAGCAGCATCAGCAGGTTCTTGAAGCGGAACCGCAGCTTGGCGAAGGCGAAGCCGGCCAGCGTGCCGAAGAGCACGGTGCCCGCGGCGATCGCCCCGGCCACGAGGGTGGTGTTGAAGAGCGCCAGGCCCATGTTCGCGTCGGACCAGGCGGTCTCCATGTTCGCGAAGAGGTTGCCGCCGAACCACAGCGGCGGCGGGGTCTCCGCCAGCCGCTCGTTGGTGCGGGAGGCGGCGATCGCGGTCCAGATCAGCGGGAAGAGCGAGATCGCGGTGAAGAGCAGCAGGACGGCGTACGTCAGTTTGCCCGCCCGCTGCTGGCCGCCGGCCTCCCCGGCCTTCGGCGCGCGCCGCCGGCGGCGGGCCGGGGCCGCGGTCTCGGGGGCGGTCTCTGTCAGCGTTGCCATGAGCTTCCCTTCAGCTCTTCCGCAGCCGGCGCGAGATCAGGCCGAAGACGATGCCGATCACCACGAGGATCAGGAACATCACCCAGGCGATGGCCGCGGCCCGGCCGAGGTGCAGGTTGCGCCAGCCCTGCTCGTACAGGTAGAGGCCCAGGGTCTGGAACTGGTGGTCGGGGCCGCCGGACGCGCCCGCGCCCTCCTCGAAGAGCAGCGGCTCGCCGAAGAGCTGGACCGAACCGATCGTGGAGACGACGACCGTGAAGAGGATCGTGGGCCGCAGGGAGGGGATGGTGACGTAGCGGAACTGCTTCCAGCGGGACGCGCCGTCCAGCGCCGCGGACTCGTAGAGGTCGTGCGGCACGGCCTGCATGGCGGCCAGGTAGATCAGGGTGTTGTAGCCGGTCCAGCGCCAGATCACGATGGTGGAGATGGCGATCTTCGAGGTCCAGTCGCCGCTCTTCCAGTCGATCTCGTCCACGCCGAACAGGCCGAAGAACCAGTTGATGAGCCCGTAGTCGCGGCCGTAGAGCATCGCGAACACCAGCGTCGCCGCCGCCACGCTGGTGGCGTACGGCGCGAGCATCGCCACCCGGAAGAAGGAGGCGGCGCGCATCTTGTAGTTGAGCAGGTGCGCGAGGCCCATCGCCATGAGCAACTGCGGGACCGTGGAGAGCACCGCGAGGGTGAAGGTGACCCACAGCGAGTTCCAGAAGAAGTGGTCCTCGAACAGCCGGGTGTAGTTGTGCAGTCCGGCCCACTCCATGTCGGTGGGCGCGGTCAGCTCCACCCGGTGCAGCGAGGCCCACGCGGTGTAGAGCAGCGGGAAGAGGCCGAAGGCGGCGAAGAAGAGGAAGAACGGCGAGATGAAGGCGTACGGGCTGAGCTTGGCGTCCCACCGGTAGCGGCGGCTGCGCCACTTCTGCCGCCGGTCCTCGGTCGCGGGCCGTTTCGGGGCCGCGCCCCCCTCGGCGGAGGGGGGCGCGTCCACGGCCGTACCAGTCTGCGTCATGGCCGGGCGCTCACTGGTCCAGGGCGTTGTCCACGGCCTTGACGGCTTCGTCCCAGGCGCCGTCGGGGTCCTGCTTGCCCTGCTCGATCAACTGCAGGCCGTTGCCGATGTTGTCGTCGATGACCTGGTCCTTCGGGCCGATCGTCTGCACCGGGATCTCCTCGGCGGCGGCCGAGAACAGCTCACCGATCGGGGCGTCGCCGAAGTACGGGTTGGTGGCGGTCTTGACCGCCTCCATGTCGTACGCGGGCGGGGCGCTGGGGAAGTTGCCGCGCTCGGCGAAGAGCTTGGCCTGCTGCTCGGGCGCGGTCAGCCAGGCCACGAGCTTGGCGGCCTCCTCCTTGTGCTCGCCGGACTCGGGCACACCGAGGAACGAGCCGCCCCAGTTGCCGGGCCTGGGCGACATGGCCACGTCCCACTTGCCCTCGGCCTTGGTGCCGCCCTTCTCCTGGATGTAGCCGAGCATCCACGCCGGGCAGGAGATGGTGGCGAAGTCGCCGTTGCTCATCGCCTGGTCCCACTGCTTGGTGAACTGCTCCAGGTTGCCGGTGAGCTTCTCCTCGGCGGCGGTGGAGGCGATGCCCCAGGCGGCCTCGACGTCCGGGCTGTCCTTGTAGATGACCTCGCCGGACTCGTCGTAGTACTTGCCCTCGCTGGACGCGATGGCGCCGTCGTACACGGCGTCGGCGGAGTCCACCCAGGCGACGCCCTCGGGGCCGTTCTTCTTGAAGTCCCGGCCGGCGTCGAGGAACTTCTCCCAGTCGCCCTCCCAGAGCTTCGCGACCTCTTCGCGGTCGGTGGGCAGTCCTGCGGCCTCGAAGTGGTCCTTGCGGTAGCAGACGGCCATGGGGCCGACGTCGGTGCCGAGACCGATGGTCTTGCCGTCGTCGGCGGTGGCCTGCTGCCACTTCCAGTCCAGGAAGGCGTCCTCGGAGACCCCTTCGGCCTTGCCGAGGTCCATGAAGCGGTCGGCCTGGGTGTCGACGACCTCGGCGATGTTGGCGACCTCGATGGCCTGGACGTCGGCCAGACCGCTGTTGCTGGTCAGGTGGTTGAGGAGGGCGGGGTAGTAGTTCTCGTTCCGCTCGATGACGTCCTGCTTGATGGTGATGTCCGGGTTGAGCTTCTCGTACTCGTCGTAGAGTCCGGCCTCCTCGAAGCCGAAGGTGCCGAAGAGCCCCATCGTGATGGTGGTCTTCCCGCCGCCTCCGTCCTCGGAGGCGGCCTTCGAGCCGCCGTCGTCGTCATCGCTCGCGCACGCGCTGAGCAACCCGGTGCCCAGAGCGGCTGCGGCCAAAAGGCCCACGGCCCGTCGGGTCGTGCGGTAACTGCGCACTGCATCCTCCTAGCGCCCTGACGCGTGCCGCTCCTGCCGGAGGTCTACGAGGGGGGATCGGGAGTGGCGGCTCGGGCGGGCTTTCGTGCGGGTTCTCTATGGGTCCAGTAGAGTGGGAGCGCTCCCAGAAGTGATTGGTTGAAGGGTGGCCTGTCGGTGAGGGGGTGTCAAGGGACCGGACATCTCGACTGGCTCCCGTTACGCGGCTGTTAGCTTCGGCGCGGGCCGCGGACCGGGGCCGGGGGCGAGAATCGGACAGTCAGCAGACAGCCATAACGCGGGAGGGTGGAATGGCGGTCAGGGATCGGCGTACGCCGGTGGCGCGCGGCGGGCGCGGTGGAAGACCGACGCTTGAGCAGGTCGCCGCGCGAGCCGGGGTGGGCAGGGGGACGGTGTCCCGGGTGATCAACGGATCGGACCAGGTCAGCGAGCAGGCGCGGACGGCCGTCGAGCGAGCGGTCGCGGAGCTGGGCTACGTGCCCAACCGCGCGGCGCGGGCGCTCGCGGCCGGCAGCGCGGACGCGGTCGCGCTGGTGATCCCGGAGCCGGAGACGCGGCTGTTCTCCGAGCCGTACTTCTCGGACATCGTCCGCGGGGTGAGCGCGGAGCTGGCGGAGACGGACAAGCAGCTCCTGCTGACGCTCATCCGCTCGCCCCGGGAGCGGGAGCGGCTGGCGGCGTATCTGAGCGCCGACCGGGTCGACGGCGTGCTGCTGGTCTCCGTGCACGAGGGCGACCCGCTGCCGGAGATGCTGGCGGCCATGGGGCTGCCGGCGGTGCTCAACGGCCGGCGGGCGGCGGGCGAGGCCGTGCCGTACGTCGACTCGGACAACACCGGCGGCGCGCAGGCGGCCGTGGACCATCTGATCGGCCGCGGGCGCTCGGCGATCGCGACGATCACCGGCCCCGCCGACATGTACGTCGCGAGCTGCCGGCTCGACGGCTACCGCCAGGCCCTGAAGGCGGCGGGCCGGGAGGAGGACGCGGGGCTGGTCGCGGTCGGCGACTTCACCGAGGAGGGCGGCCGGCGGGCGATGCAGGAGCTGCTGGAGCGGCGGCCCGCGCTGGACGCGGTCTTCGCCGCCTCCGACGTGATGGCTGCGGGCGCGCTCCAGGTGCTGCGGGCGGCGGGCCGTACGGTGCCGGACGAGGTGGCCGTCGTCGGCTTCGAGGACTCGCCGGTGGCCCGGCACACCGATCCGCCGCTCACCAGCGTCCGGCAGCCCACGGAGGAGATGGGGCGGGCGATGGTGCGGGTGCTGCTGGACGGGATCGACGCGAAGGACGCCACCGGGGGGCGGCACGTGGTGCTGCCGACCGAGCTGGTGGTACGCGCCTCAGGCTGACCCGGGTCGGCCCCCCCGAGGGCTGAACGCACGCGGGCGGACCCGGTGGCCGGGTCCGCCCGGCGGTGAGCCGTGACTTCGTCGTGGCCCGGGTCAGCGCCGCCGGTCGTGCCGCCCGTGACGGCTGCGGACGTACGCTGCGCGGGTCAGTCGGCTGTGCCGGGGCGCGCGACCCAGTCGGCCCGTTGCCCGGTCACGCCGGCGATCATGTCGAAGTCGCCGTCGTAGTGCAGGATGGTCACCCGGTGACGCTCGGCGGTAGCCGCGATCAGCACATCGGCCAGGGACAGCGCACGGTGAAAGCCCGAGTTCATCGCGAGTGACTGCACCTCAAGGGCTCGCTCGAACTCTGCGTCGTTGCACGGGAGATAGTCGAAAGCGCGCAGCAGGGTGCGGAAGCGCGTAGCCTCCGCCTTGTCGCGGGCCGAGTAAAGGATCTCGTACTCGACCGGGGCACAGACGGCCAGGAGGCCGTCCCGGTTCAGCTCGTCGAGCCGTTCGCGTACTCCGGGTTTGCCCCGGCGGGCGAGCGCGGACTTGTCGATGAGGTAGCGCTCTTTCATGCAGCGGTGGTCTCCCCGGGCCGCTTGAGGGTGCCGTCCGCGTGCCGTGGGCCGGTCTTGGCCCGGATCTCCGCGAACATGTCCTCGAACTCGCCTTCGTCGATAGCCTCGAACAGTTCGCGGCGCAGGCGCAGTTTCACGCCTTCCTCCATCGCCGCCCGCACGGCGGCCGCCTTGGTCCTGGCGCCGTACAGGTGCATGGCCTGCTCGACGATGTCGTCGTCCAGGTCGATCACGGTTCTCGCCATGGCGCCCTCCTCTACGGCCCAGCTTTAAACGATATCAGAAACGCCGCTCGAATGACATCGGACGCCGAGCGGGTGACTTCTGTCCGGAGGGTTGACAGGTGCATAACCCTTCGGGAGATTGGGAGCGCTCCCACACTTCAAGACTTGCACCTCCTTCCGCGAGGCGAGGACGGGGGCGAACCGATCCAGGCACCCCGTCCGGTCAGCTCAGCCGGGCCGGGCGCGCACAGGCCCCGTGCGCCCGGCCCGGCTGTCCCCCCACGCCGTCCGCTCGCGCGTCCGCACGCCCGAACACCTTCCAGTTCCAGGAGGATTCGTGCACGCACCCCGCACTCCCGACGAGTCCGCACGGCTGTCGCGAAGATCGTTCACCACCGCCGCCGGCGGCGCGCTCGTCGCCCTCGGCGCCGGGCAGGCCCTGGCCGGCGCCACCGCCCACGCCGCCCAGGCGCCGGCGGGCGACCGTGCGAAGGCCGTCGCCGCCACCCCGTACACCGACGCCTTCCTCGCCCAGTACGAGAAGATCAAGGACCCGGCCAACGGCTACTTCAGCCCGGACGGCATCCCCTACCACTGCGTCGAGACCCTGATCGTCGAGGCGCCCGACCACGGCCACCAGACCACCTCGGAGGCGTTCAGCTTCTGGATCTGGCTGGAGGCCGCGTACGGCAGGGTCACCGGCGACTGGGCCCCGTTCAACGGCGCCTGGGAGACCGCCGAGCGCTCCATCATCCCGCCGCACGCCGACCAGGCCAGCAGCGGCTCGTACAACCCGGGCTCGCCCGCCACCTACGCGCCCGAGCACCCCGAGGTCTCGTCCTACCCCTCCCAGCTCGACCCCGGCGTGCCCGTCGGCCAGGACCCCATCGCCGCCGAACTGGCCTCGGCGTACGGGACGATGGACGTCTACGGCATGCACTGGCTGATGGACCTCGACAACGTCTACGGCTACGGCAACACCCCCGGCACCGGCGGCCAGAACGGCCCCGGGCCCGGCGCGTCCTTCATCAACAGCTACCAGCGCGGCTCCCAGGAGTCGGTCTGGGAGACGATCCCGCAGCCCACCACCGACCTCTTCGAGTTCGGCGGCCCCAACGGCTACCTCGACCTCTTCGTCGGCGACGCCTCCTACGCCCGGCAGTGGAAGTACACCAACGCCCCCGACGCCGACGCGCGCGCCGTGCAGGCCGCGTACTGGGCGCTGACCTGGGCGAGGGCGCAGGGCAACGAAGGACTGGTATCGGAGTCCGTCGCGCGGGCTGCGAAGATGGGCGACTACCTGCGCTACGCCATGTTCGACAAGTACTTCAAGCAGATCGGCGACTGCGACAGCCCCACCGGCTGCCCCGCGGGCACCGGCCGCACCTCGCAGCACTACCTGCTGTCCTGGTACTACGCCTGGGGCGGCTCCACCGGCAGCGGCGGCGGCTGGGCCTGGCGCATCGGCGACGGCGCCTCCCACCAGGGCTACCAGAACCCCTTCGCCGCCTGGGCGCTGTCCACCGTGCCCGAGCTGACCCCCAAGTCCCCCACCGCGAAGAGCGACTGGGCCAAGTCCCTCACCCGGCAACTGGAGTTCCTGCGCTGGCTGCAGTCCACCGAGGGCGCCCTCGCCGGCGGCTGCACCAACAGTTGGGAGGGGCAGTACGGCGCCCCGCCCGCGGGCACGCCGACCTTCTACGGCATGCCCTACGACTGGCAGCCCGTCTACCACGACCCGCCCAGCAACAACTGGTTCGGCTTCCAGGTCTGGGGCATGGAGCGCGTCGCGCAGTACTACCACGCGACGGGCAACGCCGACGCCGGGGCGGTCCTGGCCAAGTGGGTCGCCTGGGCCTCCGCCGAGACCACCGTCGGCGCCGACGGCAGCTACCGCTTCCCGTCCACCCTGCGGTGGACCGGCGCCCCCGACACCTGGAACGCCGCGAACCCGGGCGCCAACGCCGGCCTGCACGTGGACGTCGTGGACTACGCCGACGACGTCGGCGTCGGCGCCGCCCTGGTCATGACGCTGGTCTACTACGCCGCCAGGGCCGCGGACGCCGACGCGGCGGCGCTGGCCAAGGCGCTGCTCGACGCGATGGCCGCGCACTCCGACGGCAAGGGCATCGCCGTCCCCGAGACCCGCCGCGACTACAACCGCTTCGACGACGAGGTGTACGTGCCCGCCGGATGGTCCGGCACCTCCCCGCACGGCGACCCCATCGCACCCGGCGTCACCTTCATCGAGTTGCGCTCCTGGTACCGCGAGGACCCGGACTGGGAGAAGGTGCAGACGTACCTCGACGGCGGCGCCGCGCCGGTGTTCACGTACCACCGCTTCTGGGCCCAGGCCGCCCTGGCCCTCGCGCTGGCCGCCTACGGCGAACTGCTCGGCGGGGAGACCCCCGGCGGTCCCGGCGACGACACCGAGCCGCCGACCGTGCCGGGCGGGCTGCGGGTCACCGGCACCACGGCGAGCAGCGTCGCGCTCGCCTGGACCGCCTCGACGGACAACGTGCGGGTGACGGCGTACGACGTGTACCGCGACGGCACGCCGGTGGGCAGCGCGACGTCCACGTCCTTCACCGACACCGGGCTCTCCGCCGCCACCGCGTACTCCTACACGGTCACCGCCCGGGACGCGGCGGGCAACGCCTCGCAGCCGTCCGCCGCGGTGAGGGCGACGACCGGGACGGGCACCGGCACCGGGGCGGTGAAGGTCGAGTACCGCAACAACGACCAGGCCGTCACCGACAACCAGATCAAGCCCGGCCTGCGGATCGTGAACACCGGCGGCGGCGCGCTGAGCCTGTCGACGCTGACCCTGCGGTACTGGTTCAGCGGCGAGTCCGGCGCGGCCACGTACAGCACCTGGTGCGACTACGCCCAGCTCGGCGCCGCCAACGTCACGCACCGCGTGGTCGCGGCGGGCGGCGGCAAGGCGGGCGCCACGCACTATCTGGAGGTCGGCTTCACCGCCGGCGCCGGCAGCCTCGCCGCCGGCGCCTCCACCGGCGACATCCAGTTGCGGCTGAACAAGACCGACTGGTCCGCCTTCGACGAGTCGGACGACTACAGCCGCGCCGCCACCACCGGAACGTACATCGACGCGCCCCGAGTCGTCGCGTACGTCGCCGGCTCGCCGGTGTGGGGCACGGAGCCCTGACGCCGGCGCGGGGGCGGGGGGGGGGGGGGGGGGGGGCCCCCGCCCCCCCCCCCCCCCCCCCCCCCCCCCCCCCCCCCCCCCGGCGGCGCCCCCCCCCCCCCGCGCCCGGGCCCCCCCCCCCCCCGG
>NZ_JBIAMS010000008.1:113396-252504 GCF_042874195.1 Streptomyces sp. NPDC004134
CGCTCCCTGGGCGCGGCGGGGGGGGGGGGTCTCGGGCGGGGGGGCCCGGGCCCCCCCCCCCCCGGCCGCTGCCGCACCCGCACCCGGGGGCGCGGCCGCGACGACGAGGGTCGAGGCCGCGCCCCAGCCCCCCACCCGCCGAAAGGACTTTCCGTGAGACGGCACATACCCCGTGCCCTCGCCGCCGTGCTGGTCGCCGGAGCGCTCGCCGCGCCCGGCGCCGCCGCGGCCGACGAGGGCCCCGAGCTGATCCTCAACGGCGGCTTCGACGCCGGCACCGCGCCCTGGTGGTGGACGCCGGGCAACCCCGCCACGGTGGTCGAAGGACGGCTCTGCGCCGACGTGCCCGCCGGGACCGCCAACCCGTGGGACGCCATCATCGGCCAGAACGACCTGCCGCTCGCCGCCGGCGAGACCTACGCCCTGCGCTACACGGCGACCGCCACCGCACCCGTGACGATCCGCACCAACGTGCAGCAGGCCGTGGAGCCGTGGGGGCAGTTCTTCTCCTCCGCGGACCAGGTGACGGACACCGCCAGGACCTTCGAGCACGTCTTCACCGCCACCGCCGCGGACGACGCCACCCAGGTGGCCTTCCAGATCGGCGGCAGCGACGCGGCGTACACCTTCTGCGTCGACGACGTCTCGCTGCGCGGCGGGGCGGAGCAGCCGCCGTACGACCCGGACACCGGCTCGCCGGTGCGCGTCAACCAGGTCGGCTACCTCACCGAGGGGCCGAAGAACGGCACCTTCGTCACCGAGGCCGCCCAGCCGCTGGCCTGGACGCTGAACGCCGCGGACGGCACCGAGAAGGCGAGCGGCACCACCGTGCCCGCGGGCACCGACCCGACCTCGCTGGAGAACGTGCATACCTTCGCCTTCGGCGACTTCACCGAGGCCGGCGAGGGCTACACCGTCACGATCGACGGCGAGACCAGCGAGCCGTTCACCATCGGCGACGACATCTACGGCACCCTGCGCACCGACGCGCTCGCGTACTTCTACCACAACCGCAGCGGCATCGAGATCGACGCCTCACTGGTGGGCGAGGAGTACGCGAGGCCCGCCGGGCACGTGGGCGTCGCGCCCAACCAGGGCGACGACGACGTCCCGTGCCAGCCGGGGGTCTGCGACTACACGCTGGACGCCGCGGGCGGCTGGTACGACGCGGGCGACCACGGCAAGTACGTCGTCAACGGCGGTATCGCCGCCGCGCAGGTGATGAGCGCGTACGAGCGCACGCTGACCACCGAGGGCGCCGACGGCGGGCCGCTCGGCGACGGCAAGCTCGCCGTGCCCGAGCGCGGCAACGGCGTGCCCGACGTGCTCGACGAGGCGCGCTGGCAACTGGAGTTCCTGCTCGCCATGCAGGTGCCCGCGGGCGAGGAACTGGCCGGGATGGCGCACCACAAGCTGCACGACGCGCAGTGGACCGGCCTGCCCACGCTGCCGCACGAGGACCCGCAGCCGCGCGAGCTGCACCCGCCGTCCACCGCCGCGACGCTCAACCTGGCCGCCACCGGCGCGCAGTGCGGGCGGCTGTACGCGGACGTCGACGCCGACTTCGCCGACCGCTGCCTGGCCGCGGCCCGTACCGCGTACGCCGCCGCCGAGGCGCACCCCGACCGGCTCGCCGACCCGAACGACGGCACCGGCGGCGGCGCGTACAGCGACGGCGACGTGAGCGACGAGTTCTACTGGGCCGCCGCCGAGCTGTACCTGTCCACCGGCGAGGACACGTATCTCCAGGACGTGCTCGGCTCGCCCCTGCACGGCGACGCCGAGGCGGTCTTCCCGGGCGGCGGCATGTCCTGGGGCGCCACCGCCGGACTCGGCGCGCTGGACCTGGCCACCGTCGACAGCGGGCTGACCGACGCGCAGCGCGCCGTCGTACGCGGCATGGTCACCGACGCCGCCGACGGCTACGCGGCCGACGCCGCGAACGCCGCCTACGGCCTGCCGTACGCCCCCGGGGGCGGGCGCTACGTCTGGGGCTCCAACAGCCAGGTGCTCAACAACATGGTCGTCCTGGCCACCGCCCACGGCCTGACCGGCGAGGCGGGCTACCGCGACGCCGTGCTCACGGGCCTGGACTACCTGCTGGGCCGCAACCCGCTGAACCAGTCGTACGTCACCGGCCACGGCGAGCGCGACTCCGAGAACCAGCACCACAGGTTCTGGGCCAACCAGCTCGACCCGAGCCTGCCCCACCCGCCCCCGGGCGCGCTGGCCGGCGGCCCGGACTCGCAGTTGGAGGACCCGGTGGCGCAGCGGGAGCTGGCCGGCTGCCCGCCGGCGATGTGCTACATCGACGACATCGAGTCGTACTCGACCAACGAGGTCACGATCAACTGGAACGCCCCGCTCGCCTGGATCGCCGGCTACGCCGACGACCTCGGCAGCGGCGGCGACCCCGGGCCCGGGCCCGGTCCCGGCGAGGAGTGCGCCGCGGCGTACGCCGTACCGAACCAGTGGCCGGGCGGCTTCACCGGCACCGTGACCATCTCCTGCGACGGCGCCTCCCTCGACGGCTGGACCGCGGAGTGGGACTTCCCCGACGGCCAGCGCCTCCAGAACGCCTGGAACGCCGTCTGCAGCCAGACCGGCACCACGGTGAGCTGCCGCAACGCGCCGTACAACGGCGCGGTGCCGGACGGCGGTTCCGTCTCCTTCGGCTTCAACGCCGGCTGGAGCGGCAGCAACGGCACGCCGCGGGAGGTGAAGCTCGGCGGCGGCTCCTGAGCGGCGGCACCCGGGCGGCCGCTCCTGAGCTGCCGCACCTGAGCCGCCGTACCTGAGCGATCGGCGAAGCCGGACGACCGTCCGCGTGCCGCCGGGGCGGGGTGCTCCCGCCCCGGCGGCGCGCGGATTAAGTGCTTCCGATGCGTTCCTCAAGAGAGCCTTAAGGCTCGCACCCGGCGCCCGTGTTGCGATTTTTGCCCGAATCGGGGCCACTAGCGTGCGTAGCGTTCCTCGGGACGGCGCGGAGGCGGTGGTCTCCAGCCGTGCCGAGCGGTGCGGGCCGTCCCCCCACCGCCTCCCTCCGGCGGGCTCCGCGGCCCCGCCGCGGACCGGCAGCCGCCGGGGGGAGGCGGGCCCGTGCCTCCCGTCCCGGCCGCGCCGCGGTCACTCCCAGGGGACCTGCGCCGAGCGGTAGAAGTCGATGCCCATCGCCTCCCACCGCGGGCCCTGCGCCACCAGCCGGTCCCGGTAGCCGTCCCAGCCGAGCTTCGCGGCCGGGGACCACCCCAGCTCGGCGGCGCCCGCGGCGCGCGGGAAGGCCATGAACTCGATCTGGTCGTTGGTCGACAGCGTCTCCGACCACATCGGCGCCTCGACGCCCAGGATCGCGCTCTCGGGCACGCCCCCGCGCATGTACGTGCCGGGGTCCCAGTCGTAGGACTGCCGCACCTCGACGTACCCGGCCCAGCTCAGCCCGAGCGGCGTCTGCGCGTGGTACTTCATGTCCAGATACGTCCTGTTGGCCGGCGACAGCACCAGCGGCGTGCCCGCCTTGGCCGCGTCGATGACCTCCTGCTCGCCGCCGGTCGTGCCCCAGTACTGCGCGACGGCGCCCTCGGCGGGATTCGCGGTGATCTGATGCCAGCCGACGACGGTCTTGCCGTACTTCGCGACGATCGCCTGCGCCCGCTCCATGAAGGCGACGTACTCGTCGTGCGGTGTGGAGTGCGCCTCGTCGCCGCCGATGTGCAGGTACTTGCCGGGCGTCAGCTCGGCCAGTTCCCGTACGACGTCGTCCACGAAGTCGTACGTGACCTCCTTCGGTACGCACAGCGAGCTGAAGCCGACGCTCGTGCCGGTGTAGAGCGGCGGCGCGACGCCGTCGCAGTTCAGCTCGGCGTACGAGGCGAGGGCGGAGTTGGTGTGGCCCGGCATGTCGACCTCGGGCACGACGGTCATGTGCCGGCTCGCGGCGTACGCGACCAGCTCGCGGTACTGGTCCTTGGTGTAGTAGCCGCCGGGCCCGCCGCCGACCTGAGTGCTGCCGCCGTACTCGGCCAGGTTCGGCCACGAGTCGATCGCCAGCCGCCAGCCCTGGTCGTCGGTGAGGTGCAGGTGCAGGGTGTTGTACTTGTAGAGCGCGAGCTGGTCGATGTAGCGCTTGACCTGCTCGACCGTGAAGAAGTGCCGCGCCACGTCGAGCATCGCGCTGCGGTACGCGAACCGCGGCTCGTCGGTGATCCGCCCGCCCGCCACCAGCCACGGCCCGTCCTGCGGGCTGTCCGCCTCCACCGTCGGCGGCAGCAACTGGCGCAGGGTCTGGACGCCGTGGAAGAGCCCGGCGGGGGCGGCGGCGGAGATCAGCACGCCGTCGGCGCCGGAGGTCAGCTCGTAGCCCTCGGTGCCGACGGCCTTCTTCAGCTTGGCGCTCAGCCGCAGCTCCACCTCGCCCGACTTGCTGCCGACGGGCAGCTCGAAGCCGGTCGAGGGGCGCAGCACGCCGGCCAGGTACTCGCCGGCGTCCCGGGCGGACGCGGCGGCTGCCGAACTGCCGGGCGGCACCCGGATGGCGGTGTCCGCGGTGATCTCGTACGGGCTGCCGCCGGGCGCGACGGCGGCGGGGGCGGGGATGACGGAGTCCAGCGCGGCCGGCGCGGCGGCCTGCCGCGCGCCGCCCGCCGCGGTGCCGGACGCGGTGCCGGGCGCCGCCGCGCCGCCGGCGCCGACGCCCGCGGCGACGGTGAGCAGCAGCGCGACCCCCAGGCGCGCGAGGGAGCGCGGGGAGCGGTGCGGGGGAGTCCTCAGGCGGTGACCTCTCACAGTGGTCCCTTCGGGGCTGCGGATCGTGCGCGTGACATGGACATTCCCAGAGAACCGCCGGTGTCCGCACCGGTCAAGGGTGTAGACCATTCTGGCGAGGGAAAGGAGTGATTCCTGCCCGATTCCGGGCAGATTTCTTGCGGAAGTGAAGATCATCAAGCAGTATCAACGGGTGCACGACGACCTCATCGACCACCTGATACGCAGCGCGCCACTCAGCCGCGGCGAAGCCGCGCGGGTCGTGCAGGACGTCCTGGCCTACTTCGACGAGACGACGCCCGCGTTCGTCCGCCGGCGCCACCGCGAGCTGCAGGCGGGCGGCCTGGTGAACGACGAGATCTTCGACCGGATCGCCCGGGAGCTGGCGCACCGCGCGGTCGCCCCGCCCGAGCTGACCCGGCGCCAACTGCGTCGCCTCGTCTACGGCTAGCCCCCACCCTCACCCCACCCTCTCCCGACAGGAAGCGAACGATATGTGCGGAATCGTTGGTTACATCGGCAAGCGCGACGCCGCGCCGCTGCTGCTCGAAGGGCTCCAGCGGCTGGAGTACCGGGGCTACGACTCCGCCGGCGTGGCCATCGCCGCCCGCTCCGGCGCGCTGAAGACCGTCAAGGCCAAGGGCCGGGTACGCGACCTGGAGGCCCGGCTGCCCAAGCGCTTCGCCGGCGCCACGGGCATCGCGCACACCCGCTGGGCCACCCACGGCGCCCCCAGCGACACCAACGCCCACCCGCACCTGGACGAGGCGGGCAAGGTCGCCGTCGTCCACAACGGGATCATCGACAACGCCGGCGACCTGCGCGCCAAGCTCGCCGCCGACGGCGTCGAGCTGACCTCCGAGACCGACACCGAGGTGCTGGCCCACCTCGTCGGCCGCTCCGCCGCCGCCACCCTGGAGGAGGCCGTACGCGAGACGCTGCGGCTGGTGGAGGGCACGTACGGCATCGCCGTGCTGCACGCCGACCACCCCGACCGCATCGTCGTCGCCCGCAACGGCTCGCCCGTCGTGCTCGGCATCGGCGAGCGGGAGATGTTCGTCGCCTCCGACGTCGCCGCGCTGGTCTCGCACACCCGCCAGGTCGTCACCCTCGAAGACGGCGAGATGGCCACCATCAAGGCCGACGACTACCGCACGTACACCACCGAGGGCTCGCGCACGTCGTCCTCGCCGGAGACGGTGGAGTGGTCGCCCGAGTCGTACGACATGGCGGGCCACGACACGTACATGCACAAGGAGATCTGCGAACAGGCGGAAGCCGTCGACCGCGTGCTGCGCGGGCGCATCGAGGACCGGTTCTCCACCGTCCACCTCGGCGGCCTCAACCTGGACGCGCGCGAGGCGCGCGCGGTGCGGCGCGTGAAGATCCTGGGCTGCGGCACCTCGTACCACGCGGGCATGATCGGCGCGCAGTTGGTCGAGGAGCTGGCGCGGGTCCCCGCCGACGCCGAGCCGGCCAGCGAGTTCCGCTACCGCAACCCCGTCGTCGACCCCGACACGCTCTACGTCGCCGTCTCCCAGTCCGGCGAGACGTACGACGTGCTGGCCGCCGTGCAGGAGCTGAAGCGCAAGGGTGCGCGGGTCCTCGGCGTCGTCAACGTCGTCGGCTCGGCCATCGCCCGGGAGACGGACGGCGGCATCTACGTGCACGCGGGCCCCGAGGTCTGCGTGGTGTCCACCAAGTGCTTCACCAACACCGTCGTCGCCTTCGGCCTGCTCGCGCTCCACCTCGGCCGCATCCGCGACCTGTCGGTCGCCGACGGCCGCCGGGTCATCGAGGGGCTGCGGCGGCTGCCGGAGCAGATCGCGGAGATGCTGCGCGGCGAGGACGAGATCCGGGCGCTGGCGAAGGAGTACGCGCACGCCAGGTCGATGATGTTCATCGGCCGGGTCCGCGGGTACCCGGTGGCCAGGGAGGCGGCGCTGAAGCTCAAGGAGGTCAGCTACATCCACGCCGAGGCGTACCCGGCCTCCGAGCTGAAGCACGGCCCGCTGGCGCTGATCGAGCCTGAGGTGCCGACGGTGGCGATCGTGCCGGACGACGAGCTGCTGGAGAAGAACCGGGCGGCGCTGGAGGAGATCAAGGCCCGCGAGGGCCGTATCCTCGCGGTCGCGCACCGGCGGCAGGAGAAGGCGGACCACACGATCGTGGTACCGCGCAGCGAGCCGGAGCTGGACCCCATCCTCATGGGCATCCCGCTCCAACTGTTCGCGTACCACACGGCGCTGGAGCTGGGCCGGGACATCGACAAGCCGCGGAACCTGGCGAAGTCGGTGACGGTGGAGTAGGCACCGGCGCGGTCACGGCGGCCGGCCGCGGTGCCGGTCGCCGTCCCGTTTCACCCGGGGCTGCCGCAGGCCGGGCAGTCGGGGCGGCGGGGCAGCCGGACGGTCACCTCGTCGCCGGGCACCATCAGGTTGAACCCGAAGCGGACACCGGGTTCGAGCGGCGGGATGCCGGTCAGCAGGGCCAGGGCGCCGTACGCGACGAGCGCGCCGGATAACCCGGCGGTGACGGCGTTGGCCGGGTTCCACGGCAGGTGCGCGGAGGCGCCGGGCTCCTCGGCCCCTTGGGCGAGGCCGAGGTCGGCCCGCCGGATCGCCTGGTCGTGCAGGCACTCCCAGCACCCGCCGGTGCCGGGCCGGTGGATGCCCGCGGTGACCAGCGGCCCGCTGTAGCCGCCGTCCACCCACGGCAGCCCGGCGGCCAGGCAGGCCCGGTTCGCCCAGCGCCGTATCTGCGGCGGCCCGTCGGCGCCCAGCACGAACACGTCGTACGGGGGCGAGGACACGACGAGCGCGGCCAGCTCCGCGGCGGTGGCGACGCGGCGCACCTCGCCGGTGACGCGGATGTCGGGGTTGAGTCCCGCGAGCCTGGCCACCGCCGCCTCGGCCTTCCGCCGCCCCACGTCCGCCTCCGCGTACAGCAACTGCCGGTTGAGGTTCGACAGTTCCACCCGGTCGTCGTCGACCACGTGCAGGTGGCCGACGCCCGAGGCGGCCAGGTGCCAGGCGGCGGCGCCGCCCGTACCCCCGACGCCCAGGACGAGCACCCGGGCCTCCTTCAGCCGCAGTTGCGCCTCCCACGCGCTGGCGCGGGCGCCGAGGTCCATCCAGCGCAGCAGCGGTACGCCCCGGCTGTAGCGCTCGGCCTCGCGCGGCGAGAACTGCGCGGGCAGCGGCGCGGCCGCGTCCTCCAGGAAGCCGGCCGCGGCCAGCCGCTCCAGCGCCGCGGTGACGTCGCCGGGTTCGACCTCCTCGTGCCGGGCGCGCACCGCGGTGACGATGTCCTGCGCGCTGCGGGTGCCGTCGGCGGCTTCGACCAGCGTCCAGACCCAGCCGCGCGGGTCCTCGATCTCCGCGCCGACGCCGTAGACGACGCTGCCGATACGGACGTTTCCCGCCACGGTGCGATAGCCGCGGTGCTCCGGTTTGACCCGTGGCCGTGCCCACTCTCCCACCGCCATACCCCACTCCAGGATGATGCGCCAGGAAGCCTTGCACCGACGCGGCCCAATGTGCACTACTGAGTGAGTCGTTTCAAGCACACAGAGTTGACCAGGTGGGAGGGAGGCGCGATGCAGGAGATCAGGATCCGTCGTCTCGACAAGAAGGAGACGACCGGCGACAGCAACCCCAGCGGCGAGTGACGCCGGTCGGCCTCCCCGCGCTGGCGCGGCACCGCTACCCCACCGTGGACGACCTCACCCGGACCGCCCGCGACCTGGCGCGGCGCCACCCGTCCCGCTGCCGGCTCCGGCAGGTCGGCGAATCCCGCGCGGGGGAGCCGCTGTGGCTGCTCTCCGTCGGCCACGGATCCCGGAACGTCCTGGTGGTCAGTGGCGCGCACCCGAACGAGCCGGCCGGGGGCGCGGCCGTCGCCGACCTGGCCTACCAAGCGATACGAGGCCGGCCCAGCGGGCACAGCGAGCACGGCGGGCGTGTCGGGGCCGCCGCGCGCGACCGCCGGCAGGGCCGCGACGCCGCCTGGCACTTCCTGCTCTGCCTGGACCCGGACGGCGCCCGTCACACCGAGCCCTGGACCCGCCACCCCGGCACCCTGGAGCGCCAGCTCCGCCACTTCTACCGGCCCGCCGCCGACCAGCAGCCCGAGTGGCTGCCGCCGCCCGGCGGACGGGCCGCTCCGCTGCCCGAGACCCGGGCGCTGCTGACCGTGCTGGACGAGCTGCGCCCCGCGGTCCAGTTCTCCCTGCACGCCAACGACGTCGGCGGCGCCTGGGTGCAGCTCACCCACGACCTGCCGGGCGCCCGCGCGGCGCTCGCGGACGCCGCCGCCGGGCTCGCCGTGCCGCTGGCCGCGGCGCCGGTGGACACGCTGCACATGCCCGGTGCGGGGCCGGGCGTGTTCCTCATGGCCGCGGGCGGTGGGCTCGACGCCAACGTCGTGCACCGCGACTGGCTGACCCGCTCGACGTGGTTCCACCCGCTGCGGCACGGCACGGTCACCGCCGTCGTCGAGACGCCCGTCTGGGCTGTCGAGGGCGTCGCCGACCTCCGCCCTACCGGGGCGCCCGGGCCGGTCGTGGGGCAGGCCGTGGGGCATCTGCGGGAGCAGGCCGACCGGTTGGCGGGGCTGCTGGACGAGGCCCGTACCGGACTCGGCGCCGCACCGGGCCCGTTGCTGGACGCCGCGGCCTGGCTCACCCAGGCGTGCTTCACCAACGCCGCGCAGTGGTCCGCGCCGCCCTCGCCCGGCAGCCCGCCGCCCGCGGCGACCGCGGGCGGCGCCCTCGCGCTGCGGATGGCCGCCCAGCGGCTGCCGCTGCGGGCGGCGGCGATGCTCGCCCGCGCGACGGAGGGACATCCCCTCGGCCCGGCGGCGGAGACGCTGCTCACCCGCTGGCGCCGCAGCTACGCGGCCGACTTCGGGCCGCGCTGGATCCCCGTACGGGACCAGACCGCCCTGCAGACGGAGTTCATCGCCCGCCTCGCCCGCCTGGCCCTCGACCCCACCCGCCGCACGGACGGCTCCACGCCCCACCACCGCGACCGCTGAAGGGGGCGGCGGCCCGGATAGGCGCGCCGGAGCGCGGGGGATGGCGCCGTACGGAACGTGGGCGCGACGCGGTCCGGTTGACGGTGGATGCCCCGCGCGGAGCCGCGACATCCCGGTCGCGGGTCGAGAACCCGTGGGGAGCGAATGCCGCAACGGGCGGCGAAGCCGCCGACCCCCGGCGTGGAAGCGAGGACCCGGAGCCACCCGGCCCGGCTCGCCCCGCCGCCCCCCGGCGGGAGGCGAAAGAGCGGCCCTCTGCGCGTGCCACCACGTCGCGCAGAGGGCCGCCTCCCCTGTGCCGGCGTCGCCCAATACGCCGGCGGTGCCGCTGCCGTACCGGGGACCGTCACCTCCCGGTCGGCAGCGCGTTGTCGTGTCCCCTATATGCCCCTCACAAATTCACAACCCACATCTACCCGCGAGTAGATTTCTCCGGGGAGGCGTGACCGCGCGCACCACCGGCGCGACCGGCGCAAACGCGCGCGGGGGCGGCTACGGAACGACGACGACGGGCCGCTGCGCCCGCCGGGCGAGGCGGCCCGCGACCGAGCCGAAGATGCGGCCCACGATGCCCTGCGTGGAGCCGACCACGATGGCGTCGGCCTCGTACTCCCGGCCGACTTCCTCCAGTTCGTGGCAGATGTCGCCGCCGCGCTCGACCAGGATCCAGGGCACATCCGACAGGTAGTCGGCGCAGGCGAGTTCCAGCCCGAGGACTTCGGTGCGGTGGTCGGGGACGTCCACGAAGACGGGCGGCTCGCAGCCGGCCCAGACGGTGGTGGGCAGCCGGTTGGCCACGTGCACGATGATCAGGCCGCAGCCCAGGCGCCGCGCCATCCCGACCGCGTAGGCCAGGGCGCGTTCACTGGACATGGAGCCGTCGAAGCCGCAGACGACGCCGTGCTTGAAGGCGGGATCGCAGCCTTGGGCGGGCTCGGCCGCCGCCTCCAGGTCCGCCGTGGGATCGGCGACCGGCTTGCGGTCCGCGGGTTCGGGGAATTCGTGACCGGCCATCGGTGTCTCGGCGAAGGGAATCCTCGTGGCTGGAGGGACACGGCTTGCTGTGTCCGCGCTTCCTGTGTCCGGGAATCATCTTCCCAATCCCGTACAACAAGGGTACGGCGACACTACCTCCCTTGCCCAGGGGCGGGCGGCGGTATGCCAGGTGGCCCCGGCGAACGGTTCACAGGAGCATGCCCCAGTGCGGCGTCCCGCGCAACGCCGACGGGTCGGCGCGGCGGCCCGGCGATCGGTCTCGGGCACCGCCGGGGGGCGCACGGCGGTGGCGCTCGGGGGGCACGCCCCCGCCCTTCGTGCCGCCCCCCACGCTTCCGTGCGCTGTCGCCGCGCCCCCGGGGTGCGTCGTCGCCGCCGCGAAGCCAAACGTGGCACGTGCGCCGGGGTCGCGCCGCAGGACACGGCCGGGCCGCGGCGGCCACCGGCGTTTTCGCGGCTGGGCGCGGGCGTACGCCCGTGGTTGAGGGGACAACCTCCTGTGACCCGATCTTTTCGGCCAACTTCCCTTCTGCACACCGAAGTTGCAAGACTTAAGGCTGGAACGTTCCGGGCTCGGGGGGCTGGGGGCGCAGTCGGGGCGCACGGGCCTTGCACGTCGGAGAACCGGAGGGGGGTGGCCTTCCCTGTTGCGTGAACCAGTGAAACCGTTCGCGATCGAAAGCTTCACGCCAGGTTTCCTTGTCGACATAGAGGTAGGGCCGAACCTGCCACGCGTGTCACACAAGACGCGCTCTACCTGTCGTTATAGATGCGGGGCCGAACCTGTCCGGTCCGCCGGACGGCACGCAGTAGATTTGATCTTGGCCGAGAGACCGAGATCGTCCCGGGGGTGTAGGTGCAGGACGCGGAGGAAGAGAGAAGCGAGGGGGCTTAGCGTCATGAGCCAGGACTCCACCGGAGCGGGCGCAACGATCCGGTCCGGCGGGCCACGCCCACCCGAGGTGGCGGCAGCCACGGTGCGGGCCGAGGCGGTGCGGGGCGAAGCACCGCGCCCGCCGCGGCGGCGCCGTGAGGTCGTCGCCGTGCTGCTGTTCAGCGGTGGCCCGGTCTTCGAGAACTCCATCCCCCTCTCCGTCTTCGGAGTCGACCGCCAGGACGCCGGCACCCCCCGGTACCGGCTGCTGGTCTGCGCCGGTGAGGACGGCCCGCTGCGTACCACCGGCGGCCTGGAGCTCTCGGCCCCGTACGGGCTGGAAGCGCTGGCCAGGGCCGGCACCGTGGTCGTGCCCGCGTGGCGCTCCATCACCCAGCCGCCGCCCGCCGCGGCGCTGGACGCGCTGCGCAGGGCGCACGAGGACGGCGCCCGCATCGTCGGGCTGTGCACCGGCGCGTTCGCGCTCGCCGCGGCCGGCCTGCTCGACGGCCGCCCGGCGACCACGCACTGGATGTACGCGCCGACGCTCGCCAAGCGCTACCCGTCGGTCCACATGGACCCGCGGGAGCTCTTCGTCGACGACGGCGACATCCTGACCTCGGCGAGCACGGCCGCCGGCATCGACCTGTGCCTGCACCTGGTGCGCCAGGACCACGGCGCCGAGGCCGCCGCCGCGCTCTCCCGGAGGCTGGTGGTGCCCGCGCGGCGCGGCAGCGGCCAGGAGCGCTACCTGGACAGGTCTTTACCCGAGGAGATCGGCGGAGACCCGCTGGCGGAGGTCGTGGCCTGGGCGCTGGAGAACCTGCACGAGCAGTTCGACGTGGAGACTCTGGCGGCCCGCGCGTACATGAGCCGACGCACGTTCGACCGGCGGTTCCGCTCGCTCACCGGCAGCGCACCGCTGCAGTGGCTGATCACCCAGCGGGTGCTTCAGGCGCAGCGGCTGCTGGAGACGTCGGACTTCTCCGTGGACGAAGTGGCGGGGCGCTGCGGCTTCCGCTCGCCGGTCGCGCTGCGCGGGCACTTCCGCCGCCAGCTCGGCTCCTCCCCGGCCGCGTACCGGGCCGCCTACCGGGCCCGTAACCCCCAGTCCGTACCGCCGCCGGAACCCCCCACGGTGCCGGCGCCGCGGCGCCCGCAGCCGCCTGGGGCCGGCGGGCCCGCGGGGGTCGCGGGCGGGGGCATGGGCGGCGGCGTGGACGGCGCGGAGAAGCCGCAGTCCGACGCGTACGCGCCCGGCCACCCCGAGCCGCACCCGCCGCGGCACCGGGGAGCGCTTGCCAGGCGCGCGACCGTGCCGGGACAGCGGGACCGGCACGTAGGGTGAGGGCCATGAACGATCGGATGGTCTGGATCGACTGCGAGATGACGGGCCTCTCGCTGACCGACGACGCGCTCGTCGAGGTGGCCGCGCTCGTCACCGACTCGGAGCTCAACGTGCTCGGTGACGGCGTCGACATCGTGATCCGCCCCCCGGCCGCGGCCCTCGCCTCCATGCCCGACGTCGTACGCGCCATGCACACCGCCTCCGGCCTGCTCGACGAGCTGGCCGGCGGCACGACGCTGGCGGACGCGGAGCGCCAGGTGCTCGCCTACGTACGCGAGTTCGTCCCCGAGCCCGGCCGCGCCCCGCTCTGCGGCAACTCCGTCGGCACCGACCGCGGCTTCCTCAGCCGGGACATGCCGAACCTGGAGGGGCACCTGCACTACCGCATCGTGGACGTCTCGTCCGTCAAGGAGCTGGCCCGCCGCTGGTACCCGCGGGCCTACTTCAACAGCCCGGAGAAGGCGGGCAACCACCGCGCGCTGGCCGACATCCGGGAGAGCATCGCCGAACTCCGCTACTACCGCGAGGCGGTCTTCGTCCCCCCGCCGGGCCCGGATTCGGAGACCGCCAAGGCCATCGCGGCCCGCCACACGCTGGCGGCGGACGGCTCGTAACGAGGCCCCCGCAGCCCGGCCAAAGCCGGAGGCGAGCACCACCGGCGACCCTGTACACTTCTACACGGCCGGTGCGGAAGCATCAGCTCACGGTGGGTGTAGCTCAGATGGTAGAGCACCTGGTTGTGGTCCAGGTGGCCGCGGGTTCAAGTCCCGTCACTCACCCTCTTCTGTAGGGCCCGTATCGCTTCGGCGGTGCGGGCCCTGACGCGTTCCGGGGCGCTACCGTGCGTGGCCGTTCAGCCGGAGGCGGTGGCGCGGCGGGCGGCGTAGGTGCGGGCCTTGGCGCGGTTGCCGCAGCCCTGCATCGAGCACCAGCGTTTGCTGCGGTTCTTCGACGTGTCCCAGAACACCTCGTGGCAGGTGTGCTCCGCGCAGCGCTTGAGGCGGGCGGCGTCGCCGGTGATCGTCAGCGTGCTCCAGGCGAGGGCCAGCTCCGCGACCGCCCGCTCGGCGGGCGTGAGGCCGGGGGCGGGGACCGGGGGGCCGGCGGCGGTGGGGTGGAGGGGGAAGCGGGTCAGGGCCGCGTCGGCCGCCGCCGTGGCCGCGGGGTCGGGGGTGTCGCCGACGTGGGTGCCCAGGTGCTCGCGGATGCCCGCGCGCAGGGCGACGGCCGCCTCGTGCAGGCCGGTGCCGGGGGTGCCGGTGACCGGCAGGCCGTGCGCCGTCAGCCAGGCGGCCAGTTCGTCCGGGGTGCTCAGCGTGTCCGTGCCGGCGTGGATGTCCAGGGTGTTGGCGAAGTCGGCCACCAGCTCGGCGGCCCGAGGAGGTGTGCGCATGCAGACCACTTTACCGGCTATCGGGTTTGGTGGTAACTTCATCTCACCGGTAAACGGGTTTGGTGGTTAGAGGGGGAGTCATGAGCGCGTCCGCGGTTCTGGAGAGCGATCGGGTACGGGACACCGGGCGGCGCAACACCGCCGTGCTCGTCGCGTTCACCGCCGTCACGAACCTCGCCGACGGCGTCGTGAAGATGGCCCTCCCGCTGCTCGCCGTCCGTGCCGGCGGCTCTCCCGCGCAGGTCACCGGGGTGGCGCTGGCCATCTCGCTGCCGTGGCTGCTCGTCGCCCTGCACGCGGGCGTGCTCGTCGACCGCGTCGACCGGCGCCGGCTGCTGTGGATCGTCAACGTGCTGCGGCTGCTCGCCATGGTGCCGCTGCTGGCCGCCGCCGCGAGCGGCGACCTGTCCATCGCGCTGCTCGCCGCCGCCGGTGCGGCCATCGGCGTCGGCGACGTCGTCGCCTCCACCGCGGCCACCGCGCTGGTCCCCGCCGCCGTCCCGCCCGCCGGGCGGGACAAGGCGAACGCGTGGATGGCGGGGGCGGAGACGGTGTTCAGCGAGTTCGCCGGGCCGTTCGTCGGCGGGCTGCTCCTCGCGCTGGGTGCCGGGTGGGCGCTGGGTGCGACCTGGGCCGCGTACGCCGCGGCGGCGCTCGTGCTGCTGCTGCTCGTCGGGCGGTTCCGGGCGGGGGCCGTAGCGTACGAGAACGGGGGCGAGGCACCCGCCGCCACCGTCAACGGGCAGATCGCCGAAGGGCTCCGCTACCTCTGGCGGCACCGCCTGCTGCGCTCCCTCTCCCTCATCCTCACCGTCCTCTCCGGCACCTGGGGCGCCTGGCTCGCGCTCATCCCGCTGTACGCGACCCGCGACATGGGCCTCACCCCCGGCGAGTACGGCGTGCTGCTCAGCGCGCTCGGCATCGGCGGGCTCCTCGGCGCCGTCACCGTGACCTGGCTCAACCGGGTGCTGGGCCGCCGCCGCGTGATGCTCGCCGACCTCTTCGGCACCGCCGCGATGGCCGCCGTCCCCGCGCTCACCGCCGACGCGCGCGCCGTCGCCGCGGCCGCGTTCCTGGGCGGGCTCGGCGGCACGCTGTGGACGGTCAACAGCCGCACGGTCGTCCAGCGGGCGGTGCCGGACGCGATGCTCGGCCGGTTCAGCTCCGCGAGCCGGATGTTCGCCTGGGGCGCGATGCCCCTGGGCGCCGGGCTGGTCGGGCTGCTCGCGGAACTCGCCGGGCCGCGGGCCGCGTTCGGCTTCTTCGCGGTGGCCTCGCTGCTGACGGTCCCGTTCTTCCTGCGGGCGGCGGCCAGGGGCGCGGCCGCGCTGCGCTGAAGCCTTCTCCCAAGATTTTTTCGCGGTGATGTCGAGAACCGGCGCGCGGCTCCGTCCCCGGGGTGAACGCGGCCCACAATGGGCCGTACCCCGGCAAGGAGAAGATCATGGCCAAGTACCTGCTGCTCAAGCACTACCGCGGCGCGCCGGCGGCGGTCAACGACGTACCGATGGACCAGTGGGAGCCGGAGGAGGTCACGGCCCACATCCAGTACATGCGTGACTTCGCCGCCCGGCTGGAGGAGACCGGCGAGTTCGCCGGCGAGCAGGCGCTCGCCCCGGAGGGCACCTTCGTCCGCTACGACGGCGAGGGCCGGCCCCCGGTCACCGACGGGCCGTTCGCGGAGACCAAGGACCTGATCGCCGGCTGGATGGTGATCGACGTCGAGACCTACGACCGCGCGCTGGAGCTGGCGGCCGAGCTGTCCGCCGCGCCGGGCGCGGGCGGCAAGCCGATCCACGAGTGGCTGGAGATCCGCCCGGCGTACGGCGTGCAGGCCACGGCGACCGAGTGAACGAGTCGCTGCTCCGGGAGCTGGTGCCGGAGGTCATCGGAGTCCTCGTCCGCCGCGGAGCAGACTTCGCGGCGGCCGAGGACGCCGTACAGGACGCCCTGGTCGAGGCCGTGCGCGGCCGGCCGGAGGGCGACGCGCCGCGGGACCCCAAGGGGTGGCTGATCACGGTGGCGTGGCGCAAGTTCCTCGACACCGTACGGGCCGAGAGCTCGCGGCGGCGGCGCGAGGAACGGGCCGAGGCCGAACCCGCGCCGGACGGGGGCGGGGCGGTGGACGACACGCTCCAGCTCTACTTCCTGTGCGCGCACCCGTCCCTGACGCCGGCCTCGGCCGTCGCGCTGACGCTGCGCGCGGTCGGAGGGCTGACGACGCGGCAGATCGCGCGGGCGTACCTGGTGCCCGAGGCGACCATGGGGCAGCGGATCAGCAGGGCGAAGCGGACGGTCTCCGGGGTGCGGTTCGACCAGCCCGGGGACCTGGCGACGGTGCTGCGGGTGCTGTACCTGGTCTTCAACGAGGGCTACTCGGGGGACGTCGACCTGTCGGCGGAGGCGATCCGGCTGACGCGGCAGTTGGCGGCGAGGACGGGCGCGGCTGCGGCTGCGGCGGCTGATGCGGCTGCTGCCGCGGCGGCGGCGGGCGGGGCCGGGGGAGGGGGTGCCGCGGCCGGTGGCGAGGGTGCCGGTGGCGAGGGTGCCGGGGCCGGTGGCGAGGAGGTCGCGGGGCTGCTGGCGCTCATGCTGCTCCACCACGCGCGGCGGCCGGCGCGCACGGGCCCGGACGGCCGGCTCGTACCGCTCGCCGAGCAGGACCGCGGGCTGTGGGACACCGGGCTGATCGCCGAGGGCGTCGTGATCCTCCAGGCGGCGCTGGCGCGGGACCGCCTGGGGGAGTTCCAGGCGCAGGCGGCGATCGCCGCGCTGCACGCGGACGCCCCGCGGGCGTGCGAGACGGACTGGGTGCAGATCGTGGAGTGGTACGACGAGCTGGTACGCCTCACGGACAGCCCGGTGGCCAGGCTCAACCGGGCGGTCGCGGTGGGCGAGGCCGACGGGGCGCGGGCGGGGCTGGCGGCGCTGGCGGAGCTCGATCCGTCGCTGCCGCGGTACGCGGCGGTGGCGGCGTACCTGCATGAGCGGGACGGCGACACGGAGACGGCGGCCGGGCTGTACGCGCAGGCGGCCCGCTCGGCGCCGAACATACCGGAGCGGGACCACCTGACGCGGCAGGCAGCGCGGCTCAACGCGCGGCTGCGGGGGTGAAGGGGGCGGTGGCGCGGGTGGGTTGAGGGGGCGGCCGGGGCAGGGGTTTTGTCGGTGGGCCGGCCTACCCTGGGGCGGGCGTGCGGGATTCGGACTGCGGACTTCGGACTCCGGACTGCTGCGTTCGGGTCCGGCCGGGCGCCTGGCTGCCGGGCCACCGGCGTCGGGCGTCGTCGGTGGCCCGGGCTGCTGTCGGTGGGGCGGCCTACCCTGGGGCGGGGGTGCGGGATTCGGGGTTCGGGGCGGGGTTCCGTGTTCCCTGGTCAGTGGGCGGGGGTGCGGGGGCGGTAGGGGGCCAGGGGGTTGCGCAGGGTACCCACCAACTGCAGCGCCGCCGACGGGTCCGTCAGGTCGACCATCTGCCGGTTGTCCCGCAACTGCAGCCTGTTGAGGCACGACAGCGCGAACTCCGGCGCGAACAGGTCGTGCCGCTCGAACCGGTCCGCCAGGTCCGGCACCGCCGCCCGGTAGTCCCGCGCGCACTCCGCGACCGTCCGCCAGAAGTCCTCCTCGCCCAGCACCCCCGCCTCGTCAAGCAGCGGTGCCAGGAAGCGGAAGAAGCAGTCGAAGACGTCGGTGAAAACGGACAGCAGTTGCATGTCGTCCGGGACCTCGGCGCGGATCCGCTCCGCCGCCGGCGGCAGCGGCAGGTCCGGGTCCATGACCACGACCTCCTCCGCGATGTCCTTGAACAGCGCGCGCACCACCGTCCCCGCCTCGTCCAGGACCAGGATGACGTTCTCGCCGTGCGGCATGAACGCCAGCCCGTACGCGTAGAAGGCGTGCAGCAGCGGCGTCAGATACGCGTCGAGATACCGCCGCAGCCACGCCTCGGGCGCCAGCCCCGAGCCCTCGATCAGCGCCGCCGCCAGCGGCCGGCCGGCGCGGTCGGTGTGCAGCAGCGCCGCCATCGTCGCCAACCGCTCGCCCTCGGCGAGCCGCGGCACCGGGCTCTCCCGCCACAGCGCGGCGAGCATCTTGCGGTACGGCGAGCCGGGCGCGGTGGCGGCCTCGTACGCCTCGTGGCGGTAGCCGACGGCGGCCAGTTCGCGCAGCACCACCAGGCCCGTGCCGCGCAGCACCTCGTCCTGCTCGACCAGCCCCGCGACCCAGTCGTTGATCGCCGGGGTGGCCTCCATGTACGCGGCCGACAGACCCCGCATGAAGCCCATGTTGAGCACGGACAGCGCCGTCTTGACGTAGTGCTTCCCGGGCGCGGAGGTGTTGAAGAAGGTGCGTATCGACTGCTGAGGCTGGTACGTGTCCTCGCTCTCGCCGAGGTACACCAGCCGGCGCGCGGCGACCTCGCCGGCGAAGGTGACGGAGAGCTTGTGCTCCCACTGCCAGGGGTGCGCGGGCATCAGCAGGTAGTCGTCCGGGTCCAGGCCCAGGGCCCGCAGCCGGGCCGCGAAGCCGTCCAGCACCGCGGGCCCCAGCTCCGCGCGCAGCAGCGTGCCGTAGTCGAGGTCGGCGGCGCAGGTGAAGGCCGCCCGGTCGCGGTGGGCGGCGAGCCAGACGAGGCGGGTGCGGGCGCCGGTCTCGGGGGCGTACGCGCGGTAGTCAGCCGCGCCCAGCCCCAGCCGGCCGTTGTTGGCGACGAAGCAGGGGTGGCCCTCCGTCATCCCCGCCTCGATCCGCTGGAAGTCCGCGGTCGCCAGGTCCTCGTCCTCGGGCCCGGTGAGCTTGTACGCGGTGCTCGCCAGCGTGGACGTGATCTCCTCCAGGTACACCGGCAGCACCTCGGCGCTCAGCCCCAGCGGCTCCCGGAGTTCGGCGAAGAACCGCAGCGCGTCGGGCGCCGAGCCCTCCGGCGGGTCGCCGGGGGCGTGGCGGGTGACGGTGCGCGGGTCGACGTGCCAGTGGTCCAGGGCGTAGCGCCGGGCCTCGAAGCGGTATTCGGCGTCCCCTGCCCGTAGCGCGTACGAGCCGACCCCCCGCGGCTCCGGCGCCAGCAGCCGCTCGTGGGCGAACTCCCCGATGGCCTTGGCCAGCAGCCGGCGGGTGGCCTCCGCCCAGCGGCCGGGGGTGAGGTGCCCGGTGGGGTCGGGGGGCGCGGCCGCCTGCGAGGCGGCGAACTGCTCGCGGGTGCAGAAGCTCAGCAGCGCCTCCTTGCCCGGCTTCCCCGGGGCACCCGGCATCCGTACGCGGCGCGCGACGCGGAAGCCCACGGCCTCGTTGAGCGCGTGCACCGCGGTGTTGCGCGCGTCGGGCTCGACCACGACCCGGCGCACCGCCGGGTCGGCGAAGAGCCACTCCATCACCGCCGTGATCACCGCCCGGGTGAAGCCGTGCACGGGGGTGTCCGCGGGCGCGGTGAGGAAGTGCATGCCGACGTCGCCGTCCTCGGCGGCGTAGACGCCGGTCAGCTCGCGGTGCGCCGGGTCGTAGCGCTCGGCGAGGAAGGCGGGGGTGCCGTCGGCGAGGCCGAGCCAGGCGTCGTGGTGCGGATCCGCGGCGATCCGCGCGTACTCCTTCTCGACCTCCGCCGGCGTGCAGTCCTGCATCAGCCAGAACGCGGCCTTCCGGTGGGTGACCCAGGTGTGCAGCAGCGGCGCGTCCAGGACCGGGTCCACGGGGCGCAGGGTGAGTTCCATCAGGCCGGCGCTCCGAACTCCTGGAAGGCGATGGACTTCTCGACCGGGTAGACCTCGCGGCCCGTCATCTCCCGGATGATGCAGGAGTTGCGGTACGCGGCCATCCCCAGGTCGGGGGCGGCGAAGCCGTGGGTGTGCAGCTCGGCGTTCTGGACGAAGATCTCGCGGCCCGCGTGGTCGACGGTGTAGTTGCGGGCGACGGCGAAGCGCCCCTGCTCGTCGCGCGCGAGGCGGTCGGCGATGCCGGCGAGGAACGGCGGCTCGGCGTAGCGGTAGCCGGTGGCCAGCACCAGGCCCTGGGTGGCCAGCTCGAAGTCCCGGCCCTGCTCCTCGTGGCGCAGCCCCAGGGTGTACGTGCCGTCCGCGTACCCGGCGGAGACGAGCGCGGTGTTGGTGAGCAGCCGGGTGGGTACCGGGCCGCGGCGGGACTTGACGTACAGCAGGTCGAAGATGGCGTCGATCAGCTCGGTGTTGATGCCCTTGTAGAGGCTCTTCTGCGCGGCGCCGAGACGGTCGCGGACGGGCCCCGGCAGCCCGTGGAAGTAGTCGACGTACTCGGGGGAGGTCATCTCCAGCGTCAGCTTCGTGTACTCCAGCGGGAAGAACCGCGGCGAGCGGGTCACCCAGGTGAGGTGGCAGCCGTCGGGGCCGAGGTCCTGGAGCAGGTCGTAGTAGATCTCGGCGGCGCTCTGCCCGCTGCCGACGATCGTCACCGACTCCTTGGCCCGCAGTTGCTCGCGGTGCTCCAGATAGCGGCTGTTGTGGAGGAGGTCGCCGCCGAGGCCGCGGCACGGCTCGGGTACGTACGGCGGCGTGCCGGTGCCGAGGACGAGGCGGCGGCCGCGGTACGTGCCGCGCGGGGTGCGGACGGCGTACGTGCCGTCCACCGCGTCCCGTACGACCGCGGTGACCTCCTCGCCGAAGCGGACGCCGGGGAGCTGGGCGGCGGCCCAGCGGCAGTAGTCGTTGAACTCCTCGCGCAGCGGATAGAAGCTCTCGCGGATGTAGAAGGAGTACAGCCGCCCGGTCTCCTTGAGGTAGTTCAGGAAGGAGTACGGGGACGTGGGGTCGGCCAGCGTGACCAGGTCCGACATGAACGGCGTCTGGAGCGTGCTGCCTTCGATGAACATCCCGGAGTGCCAGTCGAAGTCGGGCTTGCGCTCCAGGAAGACGCCGTCGAGGCCGTCGACCTGCGCGGTCAGGCAGGCCAGGCCCAGGTTGAACGGGCCGAGGCCGACGGCGACGAAGTCGTGGACGCGCGACTCAGCGGGCGGGGACTGCCGGGACCGTGGCTGCTGCTGCGTCGGCGGGGGTGGCGGAGGCGGGGACGTCGGGGACAAGGGATTCTCCGGTGTGATCGGCGGCGTGCGCGGCTATGAGGTCGAGGACGGCGGCCAGGTCCTCGGTGGTGGTCTCGGGGTTGAGCAGCGTGAACTTCAGGTGGTGCCGGCCGTCGACCTTGGTGCCGGCGACCATCGCGGCGCCGGAGGCGGCCAGCCGTTCGCGGGCACGCAGGTTGGCGGCGTCGACGAGAGCGGGGTCGGTGCCGGCCGGGCCGTCCGGGACGTAGCGGAAGACGAGCGTCGACAACTGCGGCCGTACGACGACCTCGAAGCGGGGGTCCGCGTCCAGCAGCCGCCACCCGGCCCCGGCGAGGTCGCAGACCTCGTCGAAGAGCGCGCCGACGCCGTCGGCGCCCATGACGCGCAGCGTCAGCCACAGCTTGAGCGCGTCGAACCTGCGGGTGGTCTGGAGTGATTTGTCGACCTGGTTGGGGATCTGCTCGGCGGCCATGCGCTCGGGGTTGAGGTAGTCGGCGTGGTACGTCGCGTGCCGCAGGGTCGCCCGGTCCCGTACCAGCACGGCCGAGGAGCTGACCGGCTGGAAGAAGGACTTGTGGAAGTCGACGGTCACCGAGTCGGCGCGCTCGATGCCGGCGAGCAGGTGCCGGCGGCGGCCCGAGACGAGCAGCCCGCAGCCGTACGCGGCGTCGACGTGCAGCCAGACGCCGTACCCGGCGCACACCCCGGCGAGCTGCGCCAGCGGGTCGACGCTGCCGAAGTCGGTGGTGCCCGCGGTGGCGGCGACGGCCATGGGGACGAGGTCGTCGCGCTGGAGCTGCGCGAGCGCCGCGGCCAGCGCGGCGGGCCGCATCCGGCGCTCCGCGTCGCACGGCACCTCGACGACGGCCTCCTCGCCGAGGCCGAGCAGCGCGGCGGCCTTGCGGACGCTGAAGTGGCCGTCCGCGGAGGCGAGGACGCGCAGCCGGGGCAGGATCTCGGCGGTGCGCAGCCCGGCGCCGTGCTGCTTGCGCACGCCGTCGCACGCCTCCTCGCGGGCGAGCAGGAGGGCGTGCAGGTTGGACTGGGTGCCGCCGGAGGTGAACACGCCGTCCGCGGCCGGGCCGAGGCCGATGCGGGCGGCGGTCCAGTCGATCAGGCGGCGCTCGATGAGGGTGGCGCCTGCGGACTGGTCCCAGGTGTCCAGGGAGGAGTTGACGGCGGAGAGCACCGCCTCGCCGAGGACGGCGGGGATGACGACGGGGCAGTTGAGGTGGGCGAGGTAGCGCGGGTGGTGGAAGTAGACGGCGTCGCGCAGGTAGACCCGGTCCAGCTCGGCCAGCGCGGCGCCGGCGTCGCCGAGGGGGAGGTCGAGGTCGACGGCGTCGACGACCGGGGCGAGGGCGGGGGGTGTGATGCCCGTGAACGGGCGGTCTGCATGGGCCAGTCGGGCCGCGATGTGCTCGACGCCTGCGGTGACCGTACGACGGTAGGCACCGGCGGTGCGGTCGTTGAGCAGGTGGGACCTCATGGATGGTGTCCTCACGACGGGGGCCAAAAACTTAGGGAAGCCTAACCTAAGTAATTGGTCCTAGGGCCCCCGCCCCCGTCGTTTCGGCCACGGCCCGCCGGCTCATCCGTCCGCGGCCGCGTCGCCGTCGGCCCCGGCCTCGTCGCGGAACTGGTCCTCGGAGGCGCCGCGGCGCCAGTAGCCGGTGAAGGCGACCGCGCGGCGGTCGAACTTCCGCTCCCGTACGAGCAGGCGGCGCAGTTCCCGCACCATCCCCGCCTCGCCCGCGAGCCAGGCGTACGGGCGGCCCGCGGGCAGGTCCGCGGCGCGCAGCGCGTCGACCACGCCCGCGGTGGGGCCGGTCAGCCAGGTGATCTCGGCGTCCGCGGCGGTGTGCGGCGCGATCGCGTCGTCGGGGTGCGGCACCCGTATCCACGCCCGCACCGGCAGCCCGGCGGGCAGCGACTCCAGGATCGCCGAGGCGGCCGGCAGCGCCGTCTCGTCGGCGGCGACGATGACGTGATCCGCGCCCTCGGGTGGCCGGAAGCGCACACCGGTGTTGTCCGGTACGGCCGGGCCGAGCGCGATGATCCAGTCGCCGGGCTCGGCCTCGGCCGCCCACTGCGCGGCGGGGCCCGCGGGGTCGGTGTGCAGCACGAAGTCGATGTCGATCTCGCCGGGGCGCTGCGCGCGCACCGTGTACGAGCGCAGCACGGCCCGGACGCCGGGGTCGAGCGCGCGGTACTCGTCGAACCAGCACGGGCCCGTGGGCATCACGGGCTCCGTCTGGCCGGGCTGGGGCAGGAACAGCGACAGGCTCTGGTCCCGGCCGCCGGAGGCGAAGCCGTCGAGGCTGCCGGGGCCGCCGGCGCCGTCGTCGCCGAAGGTGATGCGCAGGAGGGTGGGGCTCAGCCGCCGGGTGCGGGCGACGTCGAGGCGGAAGAAGCGGAACGGCTCGGCGGCTTCGGGCGCCGGCTCCGCCGTCCGCGTGGTCGGTTCCGTGGTCACGTCGGGCTCACCTTCCGGGCGGGTGCGGGGTCGCGGCCGCGTCCCGCACACGGAAGGGCCGGCAACACAGATTAGGCTAACCTAACCTAACTCCCGTGCACAGGTACCGGAATCAGGCCATGAACCCCGCCTCCCGGTACGCCCGCGCGGCGCCCGGATGCAGCGGCGCCGGGACGTTGCGCCACGCCGTGGCGGGGTTGAACGCGGCCAGCGACGGGTGCACGCCGGGCAGTCGGCCCAGCCCCCCGAGCAGCAGCCGGGTCAGCGCGTACGCCGTGTCCTGCGCCAGTTGCGCGGAGACCACGAGGACGGTCTCGGCGAAGCACGTCGCCACGTCCCCGGTGTGCAGGCCGGGATACGTGCCGGCCGGGATCACGCCGGGGGTGCAGCCGTAGCTCCGGGCCAGGTGGGCGCGCAGCTCCGCGGGCAGCGGGGCGAGCGCGAGGCGCCGCGCGCCGCCGGCCGCGGCGGCGATGCTCGGCGCGGGCAGCGTCGTCGCGCCGAAGACGTGGTCGACCTCGCCCGCGTGCAGGGCGCGGACCAGCGCGTCGTAGCCGTCGAGGAGCACCCGGCCGCCGCGGGCGCGGATGTCGTCGTACGTGGCGCCGTAGTACGCGGTGACGGCGCGGAACATCAGCTCGTCCGTGGTGTCCGCCGGCGGCGCGCCGAACCGCCCGCCGCGCGGCCCGGCGATCGCCTCGCCGAGCCCGGCACCGGCGTCCGCCGCCCGCAGCAGGTTGTACGGCAGCGCCGACCAGCCGGTGCCGAGGACCCGCAGCCCGGTCATGGGCGCGCCGAAGGGCGGGCCGCCGTTGTACGCCGCGGCCACCACGACGTCCGTGCTCATGCCCACGTGGCCCGCGCCGTCCCGGATCCGGGTCAGGTTCTCCCGCCCACCGCCGGCGGCCAGTTTCAGGCGCAGCGCCGGGTCGCGGCCGCCGAGGAGGCGGACCAGCCCGGCGGTCATCTCGTACCAGCCGTCACCTGGGTTGCCACCGAGCCAGGTCAACTCCCGGGGTGCCGCGGGGCCGTGCGGCTGCTCCGTACGGTCGGTCATATGCGTCCGCCCCTCCCGTGAGGTGGTCCACGCCACCGGATCAGTCCGATAAGAGGCCGTCGGGAAACGGTACGTTCACATAATCTGTTGCCCCGTCGACGTGGACGGGAACGAGGAGTCGCCGCATGGGCCAGGGGTGGGAGGGGCGCTCCCGGCGCGACCGGGTCGTGACCGAGTACGTGGGCGCCGCGCTGCGGCGGCGCTTCCGGCCCGCGTTCCTGCGGCTGACGTACCCCGCGCCCGTCGACGAGCAGCAGCCGGTGACCCTCGTGCTCGGGCCGCGCGGCAGCGGCAAGAGCACCCTCCTGCGGCACTTACGGACCGCGTGGGACGACGTGCCCGCGTCCCTCCAGGACGTCGCCGTGCACCGGCAGCGCGGCGCCACCTGCTTCGACGTCCTCGCCGAGGTCGTCTTCGACCTGCACGCGCGCAAGCGCGGCTGGCCGCGGCTCACCTTCCCCTCCTTCGGCGTGCAGGCCGTCGCCATACGCGCCGACGTGCCGCTGGACAGCCGGAAGGCGGCGGCCCGCGCCATGGTCAGGGCCCTCGCGCCGGCCCCGGCGGACGGCGGCGACGGCGCGTTCCTCAACCGGCTCGTGGAGGCCGCCGGCATGCTGGGCGTACCGGCGCTGCTGCGGGCGCCGCTGCTGCTGGTACCGGGCGGCCGGCGGGCCCTCGCGCTCGGGCTCGCGCGGCTGCGCCTGGGCCGGGCGCTGCGCGACTCGCGCCACCGCAGCTACCTGGACTACCTGGTCGACCTGAAGAAGCGGTTCCACGATCCGGCCACCCGGCGGGGTGCGGAGCAGGACCTCGCCCGCGCGTTCCTGGACGACCTCTGCCGCGCGTACGGGCGCGGGCACGCCGCCCGCGTCCACGACACCCGCTGCCTCGTGCTCCTCGACAACGCGGAACACCAGCTCGGCGGCGACCTGCTGGAGCTGCTGCTCGACGCCCGGCAGGACCGGGAGGAGAGCACCGGCGCGCAGCCGCGGCGGCCGGGGGAGCCCGGGGAGCCGGCCGGACGCACCGACCCGCTCGTCGTCCTCGCCGCCGCGGCCGCGTACCCCAAGGCGCTGAAGAAGCCGGCGCTCGGCTACAAGCCGCAGCCCGGCCGGTATCCCGGCTGGTGGGACCCGGAGGACCCCGCCTTCCGGCCCAAGCGGCTAGCGCCCGGGCTCTGCGTCGGCCAACTGCGCGACCTGCGGCGCGACGAGGTGGAGGCGCAGGCGCTCGAAGTGCTGCGCGCCGACGGCACGGCGGCGGAGTCCGCCGCGGAGGGCGACGGGGGCGACGGCGTTGGTGACAGCGGCGACAGCGGTGGCGGCGGTGACGTCGGCGAACTGCTGCCCGACGCCGGGGTGAAGTGGCTGGGCTGGGCCGTGTACGAGGTGACCCGCGGCCACCCCCTCGCCACCCGCCACCTCTTCGACGAACTCCTCGCCACCGACGACCGCCAGCCATGGGAGACCCGCGTCCAGCGCGCGCTCGCCCCCGACTCGCCCCTCGTCACCGCGCTGCTGGAGCGCCTGCTGCCCCGGGACGCCCGCGAGACCGGGCTGTGGGACGCCCTGCCGCGCTGCGCCGCCGCCACCGACCTCGCCCGCGCCGTCGCCGCCGGACCCCTGTGGGCGGAGGGCGAGACGGCGCTGCGCAACGCCGTCGGCGCGTTCTCCGGCGACGTCCTGCAGACCATGCACGTACGCACTCGCGACAGCGCCGCCGACGGCCCGCTCCAGACCCTCCACCCGCTGCTGCGGCTCCTCCTGCTGCGCCGCCTGGAGGCCACCGGCGGCTGGCGGCACGCGCACGAGGCCCTGCGGCTGGACGCCGCGGAGCGCGGGCTGCCGGAGATCGAGGCGTACCACCGCCTCGCGCTGGAGGACCTGCACGCCGCCGCCCGCTTCCTCAACGACCGCTTCGGCGGCGCGGACGCCGTCCGCTGGTGCCGCCTCCTCGTCCGGCTGCGCCGCGCGCCCGTACGTGCCCGGATCCACGCGCACGCCCCGCAGGCCGACTCGCCACAGCAGCGGTACGAGGGCCTCCTCGGCTTCCTGAGCACCGACGAGGTCGAGAGCCGCGAGCGCACCGTGACCCGGCTGCTGGTGGCGAGCTGGATGGCGCCCGAGCCCGCCGAGTCGCCCGAGACCGACCACGTGGGCGACCCCTACCGCAATCCGCTCGAAGACCTCTACGGCCAGCTCTACGGCGAGATCAACGCCCGCTTCATGACGCTCGCGTACGGGCCCTTCGGCGGCGGCACCCCCGCGCTGCTGGACCAGGCGCGGCAGTACGAGGAGAAGCCCGGTGAGTGACAGGCGGCTGGGGCGCGGCGGCACGACGCCCTGGGGAGCGGTGGTGCTCGTGGCCCTCGTCGCGGTCGGCGCGCTGGCCTGGTTCCTGCCGAAGACGCTCGGCGGCGACGAGGAGTGCGCGGCCGGGGTGGTGCGGCTGGGCGGCGAGTGCGTGGGCGTCACCGACGGGGCGTACTCCTTCGACGGGGAACTGGACGAGGTCACCCGGCGGATCCACGCGGAGAACGAGCGCGTCGAGGCTTCCGGCGCCGCGTCGGTGAGCATCGCGTACGTCGAGTCCATGACCCACGGCGCGGACGGCCGCCGCGGCGGCGAACGGGCCGACGACCGCGACCCGGAGGTCGTCCGGCAGGCGCTGGAGGGCGCGTACCTCGCCCAGCGGGCGCACAACCGGCTCGACGCCGAGGACCCGCGCGCCGACGAGGGCCCCTCGCCCAAGGTGCGGCTGCTGCTCGCGAACACCGGGGAGGGCGGGGCGCATTACGAGCGCGTGGTACGCGACCTGGAGGGGCTGGCGCGCGGCGACGCGCACCTGGTCGCCGTCACCGGCCTCGGCCAGAGCGTCGACTCCACCGTCGCGACCGTGGCGCGGCTGCGCCGCGCCGGGATACCCATGGTCGGCGCGACCGTCGCCGCCGACGAACTCGCCCGCAAGGACCCCGACTTCTTCCGCGTCTCCCAGCCCACCGCGCAGCAGGCCGCCATCGCCGCCCGCGAGCTGGCCGAACGGCAGCGCGCGGAGTCCGGCTACCGCGTCGACATCGTCAAGGACCTCAAGGACGGGGACACGTACAACAAGTCGCTGCGCGACGGCTTCGAGAAGGCCGCCGCCGCGCGCGGCGTGCGGCTCGCCACCGCCGACGGCTACTCCTTCGAGTCCGGCCGCACCTCGACGGCCAGCGCGCTGACGTACATCGCCGACCAGGTCTGCCGGGCCAGGGAGGAGCTGGACGCCGTGTACTTCGCCGCCCGCGGGCGCGCCCTGCGGCAGTTCGTCCAGGCCCTCGGGGAGCAGCCCGGCTGCACGCTGGCCGTGGTCTCGGGATCCAGCGCCCTCGGCCTGTACTTCGACTCGCCCGACCTGCGGCGCTGGGGCGCCCAGGGGCTGCGCATCCGGTACACGGCCTACGCGCACCCGAAGGCCGGCGACCCCGCCGCCCTCGCGGACTTCGCCGACCGCTACTGCGCCGACTTCCGCCCCGGCGCCAGGCGCGGCGCCTGCGCGGCGGGCGACGGGCCGCTGCAGAGCGGGCAGGCGATCATGGGGCACGACGCGATGCTGGCGCTGGTCAAGGCCGTGGAGTTCGCCACCGGGCCGGACGGCGGCGACCCCGTGGACGCGGGCGCGGTGCGGCAGATGCTGCTGCAGCTCGGCACCACGAAGGAGGTACGGGGCCTCAGCGGGCCCATCGGCTTCGACGCGTACGGGAACCCGAAGGGCCGGCCGATGGCGTACGTCGAGCTGCAGTGGCGGTCCGGCTTCCGGTACGTGCACAAGGCGCGGCTCTGGCCGTGAGCGCCGGGTGCCCGGCCGGCCGTGTCAGGCCGTGGGCGGCAGGCCCAGTTCGCGGGCGATCAGCATGCGCTGCACCTCGCTCGTGCCCTCGCCGATCTCCAGGATCTTGGAGTCCCGCCACATCCGCGCCACCGGGTACTCGTTCATGAACCCGTACCCGCCGTGGATCTGCGTGGCCTCGCGCGCGTTGTCCACCGCCACCGTCGAGGTGTGCAGCTTCGCCAGCGCCGCCGCCTTCTTGAACGGCTCGCCGTGCACCAGCCGCGACGCCGCGTCCCGCCACGAGAGGCGGGCGGTGTGGGCGCGCAGCTCCATGTCGGCCAGCTTGAACTGGATGGCCTGGTTGGCGCCGATGGGCCGGCCGAAGGCGTGGCGCTGCTCCGCGTACGCGAGCGACTCGTCCACGCAGCCCTGCGCGAGACCGGTGGCGAGCGCGGCGATGGCGATGCGGCCCTCGTCCAGGATCCGCAGGAACTGGGCGTAGCCGCGGCCGCGTTCGCCCAGCAGGTTCGCGGCCGGGACGCGGACGTCGGCGAAGGACAGCTCGCGGGTGTCGGAGGCGTTCCAGCCGACCTTGGAGTACGGGGCGGCCACCGTGAAGCCGGGGGTGCCGGACGGGACGATGATCGCCGAGATCTCCGGCTTGCCCGACTCGCTCCTGCCGGTGACGGCCGTGACGGTGACCAGGCCGGTGATGTCCGTGCCCGAGTTGGTGATGAAGCACTTCGTGCCGTTGATCACCCACTCGCCGGTGGCCTCGTCCAGCCGGGCCGTGGTCCGCGTACCGCCCGCGTCCGAGCCGCACTCCGGCTCCGTGAGCCCGAACGCGCCCAGCATCTCGCCGGAGCACAGCTTCGGCAGCCAGGTGCTCTTCTGCTCGTCCGTACCGAAGTGGTAGACGGGCATCGCGCCCAGCGAGCAGGCCGCCTCCAGCGTGATCGCGACCGAGGAGTCGACGCGGGCCAGCTCCTCCAGTACGACGCCGAGCGCCAGGTAGTCGCCGCCCATGCCGCCGTACTCCTCCGGGAACGGCAGCCCGAACAGGCCCATGCGGCCCATCTCGCGCACGATGTCGTACGGGAACTCGTGCCGCTCGTAGTAGTCGCCGATCTTCGGCGCCACCACGTCGTGCGCGAACTCCTCGACGGTGCTGCGGAGCTGCTCCAGCTCGGGGGAGAGGCGGTGGTCGAGGCTGGGCGTCATGGGGTCACTCCTTGTGGGAGAGGGCGGTCACGGTGCGGGACGGGCTCGGGCGGCCGAGGCGGCCGGCCATCCAGACGCTGGTGGCGACGAGCGCGTCGAGGTCGACACCGGTCTCGACGCCGAGCCCCTGCAGCATCCACACGAGGTCTTCGGTGGCGAGGTTGCCGGTCGCGCTCTGGGCGAACGGGCAGCCGCCGAGGCCGCCTGCGGAGGCGTCGACGGTGGTGACGCCGTGCTGCAGCGCGGCGAGGGTGTTGGCCAGGGCCTGGCCGTACGTGTCGTGGAAGTGGACGCCGAGGCGGTCGACGGGGATGCCGTCCCGTACGAGGGCGTCGAGCAGCGCGGTGACGTGGCCGGGGGTGGCGACGCCGATGGTGTCGCCGAGGCTCAGCTCGTCGCAGCCCATGTCGGCGAGCGCGCGGGCGGTCCGTACCACCTGGGGGAGGGGGACGCGGCCCTCCCAGGGGTCGCCGAAGCACATCGAGAGATAGCCGCGGACGTGCAGCCCTTCGTCCTTGGCCTGCGCGACGACGGGGGCGAACATCGCGAGGGACTCGTCGACGGTGCGGTTGAGGTTGCGGCGGGCGAAGGTCTCGGTGGCGCTGGCGAAGACGGCGACGCGGCGGGCACCGAGGGCGGTGGCGCGCTCCAGGCCGCGGATGTTGGGGACGAGGACGGGGAGGTCGACGGCGCCCTTCGCGGTCAGGTCGGCGAGGCGGGGGTACAGGTCCTCGGCGTCGGCGAGCTGGGGGACCCACTTGGGGTGCACGAAGCTGGTCGCCTCGACGGTGGTGAGTCCCGCGGCGGCGAGGCGGTGCACGAACGCGGCCTTGACGTCGGTGGGGACGGTGGCCT
This sequence comes from Streptomyces sp. NPDC004134, assembly GCF_042874195.1. Lineage (NCBI taxonomy): Bacteria > Bacillati > Actinomycetota > Actinomycetes > Kitasatosporales > Streptomycetaceae > Streptomyces > Streptomyces sp. NPDC004134. The sequence continues at coordinate 144,255 of NZ_JBIAMS010000008.1, forward strand.
TCTCGTTCTGGAGGCCGTCGCGGGGGCCGACTTCGTGGATACGGACCCGGGCGGGCAGCCCGGCGGCGGGCACGCGCATGGGGAGGGGCTGGGGGGTCATCGCGGATCCTCCTGTTCGGCACCCTGCCCGTCGCCCTGTCCGTCGCCCTCTTCGCCGTCGGGCACCACGAGGGCGAGCACCTGGTCCATGGCCACGGTCCCGCCGGCGACGACGTCCAGCTCGGCGACGGTGCCGGCGTGGGGGGCGTAGATGACGTGCTCCATCTTCATCGCCTCGACGACGAGCAGACTCTGCCCGGCGGCGACCTTGTCGCCCACGGCGGCCTTGACGACGGTCACGGTCCCGGGCATGGGCGCGGTGAGCGCGTCGGCCCCGGCGACGAGTGCCCCGCCGCGGAGGGCGGCTTCGACGGGGTCGTGGTCGAGGAGGTGCCAGACGTCGCCGTCGCGGCCCAGCCAGATCCCGCCGGGGGAGGCGGCGAGGCTGAACCGGTGGGTGACGCCGTCGAGTTCGAAGGCGACGGAGGAGCCGTCGGCGTACGCGAGGCGGGCGCGAAGGGGATGTTCCCCGACCCCGCCCCTTCCCGAAATCCCGCGGGGCTCCGCCCCCGCACCCCCGCCGGGCTGCGCCCCTTCGCCCCCGTCCGGGGTCTGGGGCGCGGCACCGGTGACGATCTCCGCCGACGACGTCAGGCCCCGGACCCGTACCTCCACCGGGTCCCGGCCCGCGCCGCGGAACCACCGCGTCGTCCAGGCCGGGGGGCCGCCCTGGCGCCAGCCCGACGGGTCCGCGAAGGGGTCCGTCCAGCCCGCCGGGCCCGTCGCGCGGCGGGAGGCCGACTCCAGGGCCGACTGCGCCAGCAGGGCCGCCGCCGCGTACGCCTCCGGTGGCACCGGGGCCGCCGCCATGCTCGCGCCCGTGCGGTCCACCAGGCCCGTGTCCAGATCGCCCGACGCCACCGCCGGGTGCGCCAGCAGGCGGCGCAGGAAGCCCGTGTTGGTGTCCAGGCCCAGCACCATCGTCTCCGCCAGCGCCGCCCGCAGCCGCCGCAGCGCCGCGTCCCGGTCAGGGCCCCACGCGACGACCTTCGCCAGCATCGGGTCGTACGCCGTGCCGACCTCCGTGCCCTCCAGCAGCCCGGAGTCGACCCGCACGCCCGGGCCCGTCGGCTCGCGCAGCAGCCGGACGCGGCCCGCCGACGGCAGGAAGTCGACCCGCTCGCCGCCCTCCGCCACCCGCGCCGTCTCCGCGTAGATCCGCGCCTCGACCGCGTGCCCCTTCAGCGGCACGTCCCCGGACGTGAACGTCAGTTGCTGCCCGGCGGCCACCCGGAGCTGCCACTCCACCAGGTCGAGCCCCGTCACCAGCTCCGTGACCGGATGCTCGACCTGCAGCCGCGTGTTCATCTCCATGAAGTAGTACGCGACCGGGCCCCCGCCGCCGCCCGGCACGATGAACTCCACCGTCCCCGCGCCCGCGTACCCGCACGACCGCGCCGCCTCCACCGCCGCCGCGCCCATCGCCGCCCGCGTCGCCTCGTCCAGCAGCGGCGACGGCGCCTCCTCGACGATCTTCTGGTGCCGGCGCTGCAGCGAGCACTCCCGCTCCGCGAGGTGCACCACGTTCCCGTGGCCGTCCGCCAGCACCTGGATCTCGATGTGCCGCGGCCGGTCGATCCACCGCTCCACCAGCAGCGTGTCGTCGCCGAACGAGCCCCGCGCCTCGCGCCGCGCCCCCGCGATCTCGTCCGCCAGCGCGCCCTCGTCCCGTACGAGCCGCATGCCCTTGCCGCCGCCGCCCGCCGAGGGCTTCAGCAGCACCGGCATGCCGATCTTCCGGGCCGCCGCCGCCAGTTCCGCGTCCGACAGGCCGCTGCCCGTCGAGCCCGGCACCACCGGCACGCCCGCCGCCCGTACCGTCTCCTTCGCGCGGATCTTGTCGCCCATCAGCTCGATCGCGTCCGCGGGCGGGCCGACGAAGACCAGCCCCGCGGCCGTGCAGGCCCGCGCGAACTCCGCGTTCTCGGCGAGGAACCCGTACCCCGGGTGCACCGCCTCGGCGCCCGTCTCGCGCGCCGCGCGCAGCAGTTCACCGGCCGACAGATAGCTCTCGATCCGCACGGCCGTGTCCGCCTCGCGGACGTGCCGCGCGTCCGCGTCCGCGTCGGTGAAGACCGCCGCGGAGCGGATGCCGAGCGCCCGCAGCGTACGGATGACCCGTACCGCGATCTCACCCCGGTTGGCCAGCAGCACCGTCTCGAACATCGCCACCCTCCCCCTCACATCCGGAAGACGCCGAAGCCCTGCGCCGCGCCGTCCCTCGCGGGCAGCGGCGCGTGGGCGCAGGCGGTCAGCGCGAGCCCGACCACCCGGCGGGTGTCGAGCGGGTCGATGACGCCGTCGTCCCAGAGGCGGGCGGTCGCGTAGTAGGCGCTGCCCTGCGTCTCGTACTGCTCCCGGATGGGCGCCTTGAACTCCGTCTCCTGCTCCGCGGACCACTCCTCGCCGCGCGCCTCCAACTGGTCCCGCTTCACGGTCGCGAGGACGGAGGCGGCCTGCTCGCCGCCCATCACGGAGATCTTCGCGTTGGGCCACATCCACAGGAAGCGGGGGGAGTAGGCCCGGCCGCACATCGAGTAGTTCCCGGCGCCGTACGAGCCGCCGACGACGACCGTCAGCTTCGGCACCCGCGTGCAGGCCACCGCGGTCACCATCTTGGCGCCGTGCTTGGCGATGCCGCCCGCCTCGTAGCTGCGGCCGACCATGAACCCCGAGATGTTCTGCAGGAACAGCAGCGGGATGCCGCGCTGGTCGCACAGCTCGATGAAGTGGGCGCCCTTCTGGGCGGACTCGGAGAACAGGATGCCGTTGTTGGCGACGATGCCGACGGCGTGGCCGTGGATGCGGGCGAAGCCGGTGACGAGCGTCGTGCCGTACTCGGCCTTGAACTCCTGGAAGCGCGAGCCGTCGACCACCCGCGCGATGACCTCGCGCACGTCGTACGGCGTCCGGGAGTCGACCGGGACGACCCCGTAGAGGCCGGCGGGGTCGTGCTTGGGCTCCTCCGCGGCGCGTACGGACCAGGGGGGCGGGCCGGGTTCCGGAAGGGTGTCGACGATGCCGCGGACGATGCGCAGCGCGTGCGGGTCGTCCTCGGCGAGGTGGTCGGTGACGCCGGAGGTGCGCGCGTGCACCTCGCCGCCGCCCAGCTCCTCGGCGGTCACGACCTCGCCGGTGGCGGCCTTCACCAGGGGCGGGCCGCCGAGGAAGATCGTGCCCTGGTTGCGGACGATGACGGCCTCGTCGCTCATCGCCGGGACGTACGCGCCGCCCGCGGTGCAGGAGCCGAGGACGGCGGCGATCTGCGGAATGCCGGCGCCGGACATGCGGGCCTGGTTGTAGAAGATCCGGCCGAAGTGCTCGCGGTCCGGGAAGACCTCGTCCTGCATGGGCAGGAAGGCGCCGCCGGAGTCGACGAGGTAGACGCACGGCAGCCGGTTCTCCAGGGCGATCTCCTGGGCGCGCAGGTGCTTCTTGACCGTCATCGGGTAGTACGTGCCGCCCTTGACGGTGGCGTCGTTGGCGATGACGACGCAGGCCCGGCCGCTGACCCGGCCGATGCCGGCGATGACGCCGGCGGCGGGCGCGGCGCCGCCGTACATGCCGTCGGCGGCGAGCGGGGCCAGCTCCAGGAACGGCGAACCGGGGTCGAGCAGGCCGTCGACGCGGTCGCGGGGGAGCAGTTTGCCGCGGGCGGTGTGCCGGGCGCGGGCCTTCTCGCCGCCGCCGGCGCGGGCGGCGGCGAGCTTGTCGTCAAGCTCGTCGGCGAGCGCGCGGTGCGCCGCCTCGTTCGTCCGCCAGGCGGCGCCGGCCGGGCCTGCGGGGTCGGCGGCGGTCGTCAGCACGGGTGCGTGGTCCACGGGGGCGCGCCCTTCCCTAGATGAGCCCGTACGGCCGTACGGGCCGACAAGCAGGTTAGCTGTCGTTAACCCCGTGCGCCCAAGGTTAACGCTCACTAACCGGGCTGTCTACAATGGACCGTATGAGCACCGAGGCCCCCGCCCCCACCAGACGTGAGCAGATCCTGAAGGAGGCCGCGCGCCTCTTCGCGGACCGCGGCTTCCACGGGGTCGGCGTGGACGAGATAGGCGCGGCGGTCGGCATCAGCGGCCCGGGTCTCTACCGGCACTTCGCGGGCAAGGACGCCATGCTCGCGGAGCTGCTGGTCGGCATCAGCGAGCGGCTGCTGGAGGCGGGCCGCGCGCGGGCGGAGGTGCGCGGGGCCGGCCCGGACGCGCCGCTGGACGCGCTGATCAGCGGGCACATCGACTTCGCGCTGGACGACCGCCCGCTGATCACCCTGCACGACCGCGAGCTGGACCGGCTGCGGGACGAGGACCGCAAGCTGGTACGCCAGTTGCAGCGGCAGTACGTCGAACTGTGGGTCGACGTCGTACGGGAGGTCTACCCGGCGCTGACCGAGGGCGCGGCCCGTACCGCGGTGCACGCGGTCTTCGGCCTCCTCAACTCCACCCCCCACCTCGGCGCCCGCGGCACCCTCCCCGACCGCGGCGCCACCGCCGCCCTCCTCCACCGCCTGGCCCGCGGCGCCTTCGCGGCGGCCCCGCAGCCGTAGCGGTGGCCGCGGCCGTGGCCGGTGCTGTGACGGCCACCGCAGGGACGCGGCCTGGACAGCCGTGGTGACCCGCAGGTAACTTCGACCGTGAAGCGCTGAGCAAGCGCTTAGTCGGCGAGGCCCGGGAGGCGAGGACCATGCGGCGGACGGTGTTCAACGAGGACCACGAGGCGTTCCGCGAGACCATCCGCGACTTCATCGCCGCCGAGGTCGTGCCGTACTACCACGACTGGATGGAGGCCGGCGCCGTCCCCCGCGAGCTGTACAAGAAGCTCGGCGAGCTGGGCGTCTTCGGCATCGAGGTGCCGGAGGAGTACGGCGGGGCCGGGGAGGACAGCTTCAAGTTCAACGCCGTCATCAGCGAGGAGTGCGCCCGCGCCGGCGTCTCCTTCGGCGGCTCCTCCGTCCACACCGCGCTCTGCCTGCCGTACCTGCTCAAGTACGGCAGCGAGGAGCAGAAGCACCGCTGGCTGCCCGCCTTCGTCTCCGGCGACATGATGACCGCCATCGCCATGACCGAGCCCGGCACCGGCTCCGACCTCGCCGGCATGAAGACCACCGCGGAGCTCTCCGGCGACGGCACGCACTACGTGCTCAACGGCGCCAAGACCTTCATCACCGGCGGCGTCCAGGCCGACCGCGTCCTGGTCTGCGCCCGTACCGCCCCGCCGACGCCCGAGGACCGCCGCGGCGGCATCTCCATCCTCGTCGTCGACACCTCCTCCGCGGGCTACGCGGTCGGGCGCAAGCTCGACAAGCTGGGGCTGAAGTCCTCCGACACCGCGGAACTGAGCTTCACCGACGTCAAGGTGCCCGTCGGCGACCTGCTGGGCGAGGAGGGCAAGGCGTTCACGTACCTCACCCACAACCTCCCGCAGGAGCGCCTCGGCATCGCCGTCGGCGCGTACGCCCAGGCGGCCGCGGCCGTGCGGTTCGCGGTGGAGTACGTCAAGGAGCGCACCGTCTTCGGCCGCACGGTGGCGGAGTTCCAGAACACCAAGTTCGTCCTCGCCGACTGCAAGGCGGAGGTCGACGCCATGCAGGCGTACGTCGACCGCGCGCTGGACGCGCACGACGCGGGCGAGCTGAGCGTCGCCGACGCCGCCGCCGTCAAGCTCTTCTGCACCGAGCGCGCCGCCGTCGTCATCGACAAGTGCCTGCAACTGCACGGCGGCTACGGCTACATGAACGAGTACCCCATCTCCCGCCTCTACGCCGACACCCGCGTCACCCGCATCTACGGCGGCACCAGCGAGGTCATGCGCTCCATCGTCGCCAAGTCGATGGGCCTGTAGGGCCGCGGGCTCTGCGAGACTCGCACCATGGACGACGCCGCGCTCACCGCACTGGTCGACCTGCTGGACCTGGAGCAGATCGAGCAGGACATCTACCGCGGCCACTCCCGCGCCGCCGTCGTCCCGCGTGTCTTCGGCGGCCAGGTCGCCGCGCAGGCGCTGGTCGCCGCGGGCCGCACCGTGCCCGCCGACCGGCCGCCGCACTCGCTGCACGCCTACTTCCTGCGCCCCGGCGACCCCGGCGCGCCCCTCGTCTACACCGTCGACCGCATCCGCGACGGCCGCTCCTTCACCACCCGCCGCGTGGTCGCCGTCCAGCACGGCCAGCCGATCTTCAACCTGTCGGCGTCGTTCCAGCTCCACGAGGAGGGCCTGGAGCACCAGGTGCCCATGCCCCCGGCGCCCGACCCGGAGACGCTGCCCACCGCCGAGGAGGCGATGCCGCGCTGCGCGGTCAACTTCCTCGACCCGGCCCTCGCGCGCCGGCTGCTGGAGGCGCGCGCCGCGGTCGACCTGCGGTACGCCGAGCCGCCGCCGTGGGGCGGCGAGGCCGGGGTGCCGCGGGAGCCGCGCTCGCAGGTGTGGTTCCGTACGAACGGCAAGCTCGCCGGCGCCATCGACACCCCGCTGCTGCACGTCTGCCTGATGACGTACGTCTCGGACATGACCCTGCTCGACTCGGTGCTGCTCGCGCACGGCCGCGGCGGCTGGGCCGTCGGCGACGTCGTGGGCGCGAGCCTGGACCACGCGATGTGGTTCCACCGGCCGTTCCGGGCGGACGAGTGGCTGCTGTACGACCAGGAGTCGCCGACGTCGCAGGGCGGGCGCGGGCTGAGCACGGGGCGGATCTTCACCCGCGACGGGCGGCTGGCGGCGTCGGTGATCCAGGAGGGCGTGATCCGCGTCCCGCGGACCTGACGGGCGTACGGCCCCCGTACGGGCCCGGCGGCCGTACGGAGCGGTGCCGTACGGGCCGGTGCCGTACGGAGCGGGCGCCGCAGCGCCACGCGGCCGGGACCGGCCCGGCTACGGCAGCTCCAGCCCCGCCGCCGCCAGCAGGTACGCCGTCATCACCGCGTACGCCCCCGGATCCGTGACGTGGTCGTCCATCGGCACCGCCACCGCGAGCGTGCCCTCCGCCTCGCCGAGGAACAGCGCCGGGTCGTTGCAGTCCGCGTACCCCACCGCGTGCACCCCGCGCTGCGCCGCGCCGCCCGCCCAGCCGTGGTCGGCGACCACCAGGTCGGGCAGCGGCTCGCCGGCGCGCTCCAGCGCGTCGAGGATCTGCCGCACGGGCTGCGGCGCGTGCGTGTGCCACAGCGTCGCGCCCCGCTCCAGCACGGCCACGTCGCAGAACTGCTGGACGTTGCCGTACGTACCGTCGTCGCCCTCGCCCGTCCGCAGCCCCGGCGGCACGGTGACGATGTCGCAGCCCGCCGCGCGCAGCGCCGCCGCCGTCCTGCTGTGCACCTCCAGCAGCCCGCCGGGGTGGCCCGTCGCGAGCAGCACCCGCTGCCCGCCCTCGGCGGCCTTGCGCAGCTCGGCCGCCATCCGGTCCAGGCCGTCCACGGTCAGCTCGGGGTCGATCGTGTCCTGGCCCTGGGTGTGCGCGGGGTCGGCGACGACGCCGACGCGCTCGGCCATGACGGCCAGCACGTCGCGCTCGTCGGTCCAGCGGTCGCCGAGGTCGAGGCCGAGCCAGAAGCGCAGGTTGCCTTGGCTGAGCTCGCGGTAGTGGCGCAGGTTTCCCTCGCGGGGCGTGGCGACGTCGCCCGCGATCCGGGTGCGTACGAGGTGGTCGACGAGGGCGGGGCGGCTGGGTGCGTCAGGCAGGGACATGAGGGCCATGGTGTCATTGTCACCCGGACACATGTGCGGGGGCGCAAGTGTCCACTCTGTACAGCGGCCGCCGTGCTGCCCTGCGCTTATCGTCGAAGGCATGAGCAGCACCGGCACCCCTCGCGGCCCCGTCGACTCCTCCCGCGTCCCGCGCTACGCGGGCCCCGCCACCTTCGCGCGGCTGCCCCGCCTGGACGAGGTGGGGCGTACGGACGTCGCCGTCGTCGGCGTCCCCTTCGACAGCGGCGTCTCCTACCGCCCCGGCGCCCGCTTCGGCGGCAACGCGATCCGCGAGGCGTCCCGGCTGCTGCGCCCGTACAACCCGGCGCAGGACGCCGCGCCCTTCGCGCTGGCCCAGGTCGCGGACGCGGGCGACATCGCCGTCAACCCGTTCGACATCGGCGAGGCGGTGGCCACCGTCGAGGGCGCGGCCGACGAGCTGCTGGCCACGGGTGCCCGGCTGATGACCCTCGGCGGCGACCACACCATCGCGCTGCCGCTGCTGCGGGCCGTCGCCCGCCGGCACGGGCCGGTCGCGCTGCTGCACTTCGACGCGCACCTGGACACCTGGGACACCTACTTCGGCGCCGCGTACACCCACGGCACGCCGTTCCGGCGCGCGGTGGAGGAGGGCGTGGTCGACACCGCGGCCCTCTCGCACGTGGGCATCCGCGGGCCGCTCTACGGGCGCAAGGACCTGGACGACGACGAGAAGATGGGCTTCGGGATCGTCACCTCGGCGGACGTGATGCGCCGCGGCGTGGACGAGGTCACCGACCAGTTGCGGCAGCGGATCGGGGACCGGCCGCTGTACGTGTCCGTCGACATCGACGTCCTGGACCCGGCGCACGCCCCCGGCACCGGCACCCCGGAGGCCGGCGGGCTCACCTCGCGCGAGCTGCTGGAGATCCTGCGCGGTCTCGCGGGCTGCCGGCTGGTCTCCGCGGACCTGGTGGAGGTGGCGCCGGCGTACGACCACGCCGAGATGACGTCGGTGGCGGCATCGCACACGGCGTACGAGCTGACGACGCTGATGGCGCGGCAGATCGCCGGTGAGCGGGACCGCGGGCTGGACACCACGGATCAGGCGCCGCCGCGCCTGATCCTCTGATGCTGTGTGCGCAACCCTGCCGGGCGTGCCGTGGGTGCCTTACGTGCCGGGAGTCCGTCAGAACTCGTCGGCCAGGCGCTCCAGTATCCGCATGCTGCCCGCGTGCGTCTCGGCAGTGGCGCAGAGCCGGTCCATGACCAGCTTGTAGTTCTCCACCTCGTCCGGCTTGTCCAGGTAGAGCGCGCTGGTGAGCTGCTCCAGGTAGACGACGTCGGGAAGGTCGGGCTCGGTGAAGCGCATGATGTGTATCGGCCCGCCGGCCGCCGCGAGGCCGCCGATGTCGAAGGGCGCGATCTGGATGGTGATGTTCTTCCGGGTGCCCATCTCCAGCAGGTGCCTGACCTGGCCCCGCATGACGTCCGGCCCGCCGAGGGGACGGCGCAGCGCGGCCTCGTCGACGACGACCCACAGCTTCGGCGCGTCCGGCCGGTCCAGCACCTGCTGGCGGCGCAGCCTTACGTCGACCTTGCGCTGGATCTCCTGCTCGGGCGCGCCCGCGTTGGCCAGCAGCGTGACGGCGCGGGCGTAGTCCGCGGTCTGCAGCAGCCCGGGGACGAACTGGACCTGGTAGTTACGGATCAGCCCCGCGGCCTCTTCGAGGCCGAGCAGCGTCTCGAACCAGCCCGGCAGCACGTCGCCGTACTTCTGCCACCAGCCGGGAGAGCTGGCGCGGCGGGCGAGGGCCAGGAACTCGGAGCGCTCCTGCTCGTCCGTGACGCCGTAGAGGCTGAGGAGGTCGGAGACGTCGCGCTCCTTGTACCCCACGCGGCCGAGCTCCAGGCGGCTGATCTTGGCGTGCGACGCCCGGATCGCATCACCGGCCGCCTCACGGGAGACGCCGGCGGCCTCCCGGAGCCGACGCAGGTGTGTGCCCAGCAGGATGCGAAGAACCGTGGGCCCTCCGTGCTGCTGAGAGAGTGCCCTGCGTACCGATGACGTCTGCTCCGGTGACGCTGACATCTGGCCTGCCCCTGTCCCGCGGTGTGGTGAATCGACCGCTCAGTCTCTCACTGTGGAGGGTTCGGTGTACAGCTACCACGGGGTTCAACCGGGGCCCCTCGCCGCGCTGTTGACGATCAGATCGTCGAACTGGCCGTCCTTCGCGCCGAGCAGGAAGGCGGTGATCTCCGCCTGTGTGTAGATGAGGGCCGGTCCGCCCGGATCGCGCGAGTTGCGCATCGCGATGTCCCCGCCGGGGAGGCCGGCGACTTCCACGCACTCGCCGTTGGGATTGCTGAAGCGGCTCTTCCGCCAGGTGATTCCGGCCAGTTGATCCGCCGGTACACCGTTCATGACCTGCTGCATCCTGTCTCCTTCTATGATCGCGACTCCAATGTACGTGCACCTGTTCTTGCGAATGAAATTGCATCCGTACTTGCAGCGGCAAGTGCACATCGATCACTATGGCATCGCAACCTGTTTCATCAACGTGCACGTGAGACTGGGGAGTTGGAGATGACCGCACCGGCTGATGGGTGGGTGACCGCCTCCGAGTTCGCAGCGTGCACGCTCGAGGACGACCCCCGGTCGATATCGATCGCCCGCAACGTCGCCAGGGCGACGCTCCGCGGGTGGCAGTTGGAGGACCTGGTCGACGACGTCGCCTCGGTCGCCTCCGAGCTGGTGGCCAACGCGCTGCGGCACGGTCTCTGCGAACCGTCCTGGAGCCAGGCCCCCCACCCGGTCGTCCTCAGCCTGCTGCGCCGCGGCTCGGAGGTCGTGTGCGCCGTCTTCGACCCCGGGACCGGCGTCCCGCGGGTGTGCGTCGCCGACCCCTTCGCGGAGTCCGGCCGCGGGATGCAGATCGTGGAGTCCCTCAGCGACAGTTGGGGCTGGAGCGAGCCGGGCCCCTACGGCAAGGCCGTCTGGGCCCGCTTCTCCGAGGGCGGCAGAGCCGCGGCCCCGGCGGAGGAACACGGCGTCGAGCAGCCGCTCACCCGGTTACTCGTACTCGTCGAGGTGCTCACGGGCAGTAGCCCGCCCCAGTTGCAGGCAGTGGCCTGACCTGCGCCCGAGCGTCCGCGGCCGGCCGCGGGCAACATTCCGTACGCACCCGAGAAACAAAATCCGGCGCCCGTAGGTTGTGGATCCTGGACCAGGACCATCGACACTGAGGCGGAGGCGGCCGGTGGCGGAACCATCGGGGAAGATCCCTGCGGCACGGACCCCATCGGACGAGACCCCCTCGAAGGGGAAGACAGCCGGGCGGAAGCCTTCGCGGAACGCACCCGAGGGCTGGGCCCGGCGGCTCCTCCGGCACTGTCTGCGCTATCGCCGCAACGTTCTGCTCTCCCTCGGCGCCTCCCTCGCCGGGATGGGCATCATGGCCCTCGTCCCGCTCATCCCCAAGCTGATCATCGACGACGTGATCGTCTCCGGCGACCGGCCGCTCGCGCCCCTGGCCGCCCTCATGGTCCTCGCCGCACTCGCCGTCTACGGCCTCACCTATGTCCGCCGTTACTACGGCGGCCGGCTCGCCCTCGACGTGCAGCACGACCTGCGCACCGAGATGTACGACGCGATCGTCCGGCTCGACGGCCGCCGCCAGGACGAGCTGTCCACCGGCCAGGTCGTCGGCCGCGGCACCACCGACCTGCAGCTCGTCCAGGGCCTGCTCTTCATGGTCCCGATGATGATCGGCAACGTGCTGCTCTTCGCGGTCTCCCTGGTCGTCATGATCGTGCTGTCCCCGACGCTCACCCTCGTCGCCCTCGGCGTCGCCCCCGCCCTGTGGTGGATAGCCAACCGCAGCCGCACCCGCCTCTTCCCCGCCACCTGGTACGCCCAGCAGCAGGCCGGCACCGTCGCCTCCGTGGTGGACGGCGCCGTCGGCGGCGTCCGCGTCGTCAAGGGCTTCGGCCAGGAGCGGCAGGAGACCGGCAAGCTCCGCGCCATCAGCCGGAAGCTCTACGCGGCCCGGCTGCGCACCGTCCGCATGAACGCCCGCTACACCCCCGCCCTCCAGGCCGTGCCCTCCCTCGGCCAGGTCGGGATGCTCGCGCTCGGCGGCTGGATGGCCACCCGCGGGCAGATCACCCTCGGCACCTTCGTCGCCTTCTCGACCTATCTCGCGCAGCTCGTCGGCCCGGTCCGGATGCTCGCGATGATGCTCACCGTCGGGCAGCAGGCCCGCGCGGGCGTGGAGCGGGTCTACGAGCTGATCGACACCGAGCCGGAGCTGTCCGACGGGCCCGATGCCCACGAGCTGCCGGCCGACGCCCCCGCCGATGTCGAGTTCGACGCCGTCACCTTCGGCTACGACCCCGACCACCCGGTACTCGACCGGCTGACGCTGCGCGTCGAGCCCGGCGAGACGATGGCCGTCGTCGGCGCCTCCGGCAGTGGCAAGTCGACGCTGTCGATGCTGATACCCCGCTACTACGACGTCGCACAGGGCGGCGGCGCCGTGCGCATCGGCGGCCACGACGTCCGCGACCTCACGCTGCCCTCGCTGCGGGCGGCCATCGGGCTCGTGCCCGAGAACAGCTTCCTCTTCTCCGAGTCCATCCGGGACAACATCGCCTACGGCAAGCCCGACGCCACCGACGAGGAGATCCGCGCCGCCGCCCGCGCCGCGCAGGCCGACGGCTTCATCACTGCGCTGGGCAACGGCGCCGCCGCTGCCCCTGACGACGATGCCGCCGCCGATGCCGCCGCGGACGGCGACCGGGGCACCGGCCTTCCCGAGGGCTACCACACCGTCGTCGGCGAGCAGGGCATGACCCTCTCCGGCGGCCAGCGCCAGCGCATCGCGCTGGCCCGCGCCATCCTCACCGACCCCCGGCTGCTCCTCCTGGACGACGCCACCTCCGCGGTCGACGCCCGCGTCGAGCACGAGATCCACGAGGCGCTCCGCAGCGTCATGGCCGGCCGCACCACCCTGCTCATCGCCCACCGCCAGTCCACCCTGGCGCTCGCCGACCGCATCGCCGTCCTCGACGGCGGCCGGCTGGCCGACGTCGGCACCCACGAGGAGCTGCAGGCCCGCTGCCCGCTCTACCGGCGGCTGCTGACCGACCCGGACGAGCTGGCGGACCGCGAGCGCGACCCCGCGGGACAGGTCACCGCCGACACCCACGCCTGCGTCGACGGGGTCACCCCCGACCTGTGGGTGCGCAAGGAGACCGGTGAGAAGAGCGCCGAAGGGGGCGGCAACTCCACGGCCTCCGCCGGCGACCCCTCCGGCTTCGCCGGCATGCTCGCCGGCTCGCCGGGCAGCCCCGAACTGCTCGCCAAGGTCGCCGCCCTGCCGCCCGCCACCGAGACCCCCGACGTGGACGAGGACCAGGCCGAAGCACCGGAGGTCTCGTACGGCCTGCGCCGGCTGCTGCGCGGCTTCGGCGGGCCGCTCGCCATCGCCCTGCTCTTCGTCGCCGGCGACGCGGTCGCCGGGCTGCTGCTCCCCGTCCTCATCCGGCACGGCATCGACGACGGCGTCCAGAAACTGTCCCTCGGCGCCGTGTGGACGGCCGCCGGCCTCGCGCTCGCCGTCGTGCTCGGCCAGTGGGCCGCCCAGGTCGGCGCCACCCGGCTCACCGGCCGCACCGGCGAGCGGGTGCTCTACGCCCTGCGGGTCAAGATCTTCGCCCAGCTCCAGCGGCTCGGGCTCGACTACTACGAGCGCCATCTGACCGGCAAGATCATGACCCGGATGACCACGGACGTGGACGCCCTGTCCACCTTCCTGCAGACCGGCCTGGTCACCGCCGTCGTCTCGCTGCTGACGTTCTTCGGCATCCTGGTCGCGCTGCTGGTCATCGATCTCCAGCTCGCCCTGATCGTCTTCGCCACGCTGCCGCCGCTGATCGTCGGCACGTTCTTCTTCCGGCGGCAGAGCGTCAAGGCGTACGAGCTGGCGCGCGAGCGGGTCAGCGTCGTCAACGGCGACCTCCAGGAGTCGGTCGCCGGACTGCGCATCGTGCAGGCGTTCCGGCGCGAGGACGGCGGCGCCGCCCGGTTCGCCGAGCGCAGCGACGGCTACCGCCAGGCTCGCGTACGCGGCCAGTGGCTCATCTCCGTCTACTTCCCGTTCGTGCAGCTCCTCGCCTCCTTCGCCACCGTCGGCGTGCTGTGGGCAGGCTCCGACCGGGTGGCCGCGGGGACTCTCACCGCGGGCGCGCTCGTCGCGTACCTGCTGTACATCGATCTGTTCTTCGCCCCCGTGCAGCAGCTCTCCCAGGTCTTCGACGGCTACCAGCAGGCGGCCGTCGCGCTCGGCCGCATCCAGGAACTGCTGCACGAGAAGCCGTCCACGCCGCTGCCCGCGAAGCCGCGGCCGGTCGGGCAACTCAGCGGTGAGATCACCTTCGACGACGTGCACTTCGCGTACGGCGGGCAGACCGAGGGTGCCGCCGAGGCGGCGCTGACCGGGCTCGACCTGACGATCCCGGCCGGGCAGACCGTCGCGTTCGTCGGCGAGACCGGCGCCGGCAAGTCGACCCTGGTCAAGCTCGCCGCCCGGTTCTACGACCCGACCCGCGGCGCCGTCCGCGTCGACGGCACGGACGTACGCGAGCTCGACCTCACCGGCTACCGCCACCGCCTCGGCGTCGTCCCCCAGGAGTCCTACCTCTTCTCCGGCACCGTGCGCGACGCCATCGCCTACGGCCGCCCCGACGCCTCCGACGCCGAGGTCGAGGCCGCCGCGCGGGCCGTCGGCGCGCACGACATGATCGCCTCGCTGCCCGGCGGCTACCTCCACGACGTCGCCGAGCGGGGCCGCAACCTCTCCGCGGGCCAGTGCCAGCTCATCGCCCTGGCCCGCGCCGAGCTGGTCGACCCCGACATCCTGCTCCTCGACGAGGCCACCGCCGCGCTCGACCTCGCCACCGAGGCCGCGGTCAACAGCGCCACGGACCGCCTCGCCGGCCGCCGCACCACCCTCGTCGTCGCCCACCGCCTGACGACGGCGGCGCGCGCCGACCGCGTCGTGGTCCTCGACCACGGGCGCGTAGCCGAGGACGGGACGCACGAGGAACTGCTCGCCCGCGGCGGCCGGTACGCGGAACTGTGGCGGACCTACGCGGGCTCGGTGGAACCCGCGGCGGCGTAGCCGGAGCCGGTGGAGACGGCGGAGCCGGTGTCGCAGCCGGCGAAACCGCCGGCGCGGCTCTCGGCATCCCCCCGGGCGGTTCTGTACCATCGCTCGGCCCCCTGCCTTCCCCGTCCCCGATCCCTCATTCCGCTACTCAGAGTAATCGGGGCAGCGCAATGCGTGGAAAGTTATCCACAGGGGGCTCGGCGTTCTTCTCCGGCGTGGCCAACGCGGCTAGGTTCCGAGGGTCATTGTGAACCCGGGGAGGGAAGATGCGCAGGAAGCTCGGATGGCTGCTGAGTCTGGCCGTGCTCACCGGCACGGTGGGGCTGGGCAGTTCGCCGGTCGGTGCCGCCACCGCGGACGAGGCCGACATCAAGGACCGGCTCCTCTCGATCAAGGGCATGAGCCTGATCGAGGAGAAGCCGGTCGACGGCTACCGCTACTTCGTTCTGAACTACACGCAGCCCGTGGACCACCGGAAGCCGCACGGTCAGACCTTCCAGCAGCGGATCACCGTGCTGCACAAGGACACCGACCGGCCCACCGTCTTCTCCACCGGCGGCTACAACGTGTCCACGACGCCGTCGCGCAGCGAGCCCACGCAGATTGTCGACGGCAACCAGGTCTCGATGGAGTACCGGTTCTTCACCCCGTCCCGGCCCGACCCCGCGGACTGGAAGAAGCTCGACATCTGGCAGGCCGCCAGCGACCAGCACCGCATCTTCGGGGCGCTGAACGACATCTACGACGAGAACTGGCTGGCCACCGGAGGCAGCAAGGGCGGCATGACCGCCACGTACTACGAGCGCTTCTACCCGCGCGACATGGACGGCGTCGTGGCCTACGTCGCGCCGAACGACGTGGTGAACCAGGAGGATTCGGCCTATGACCGGTTCTTCGAACAGGTCGGGACCAAGGAGTGCCGCGACGCGCTCAACGCCGTGCAGCGCGAGGCGCTGGTGCGGCGGGACGCGCTGTCGGAGAAGTACGCGGCGTGGGCCGCGGAGTCGGGCGCGACGTTCACCACGATCGGCAGCCTGGACAAGGCGTTCGAGGCGACCGTCCTCGACCTCGTGTGGGGCTTCTGGCAGTACAGCTCGGCCGCCGACTGCGCCGACGTGCCGGACGCCGCCACCGTCTCCGACCAGGAGCTGTACGACTACGTCGACGCCATCGCCGGCTGGTCCTTCTACACCGACCAGGGGCTCGCGCCGTACACGCCGTACTACTACCAGGCGGGCACCGAGCTGGGCGCGCCCACCATCCAGTTGCCGCACCTGAAGGACCTGAGCCGCTACGGCTACCAGCCGCCGCGGAACTTCGTCCCGCGCGACATCGACATGCGCTTCAAGCCGTCGGTCATGAACGACGTCGACAAGTGGGTGCGCAAGAACGCCGACCGGATGCTCTTCGTCTACGGCGAGAACGACCCATGGGGCGCCGAGCCGTTCCGCCTCGGGAAGGGCGCGCACGACTCGTACGTCTACACCGCGCCCGGCGCCAACCACGGCGCCCGGGTCAGCCAGCTCCCGGAGGCGCAGCGCGCCAGGGCCACCGAGCGGATCCTCGACTGGGCCGGTGTCGAGGCCGAGGCCGGCACCACCAAGGCGAAGCCGCTGGCCGCGTACGACAGCGGGCTGGACAAGGTGACGAAGAAGGAGCTGCGGGAGCAGTCGCTCCGGCCCTGACCCCGGGCCGCTGAGCCGCACGTAGCCGCGCCCGCGGGTGTCACCGCCCGCGGGCGCGGCCGCGCGGCCGGCGTGTGGGAGCGTGCAGGCGTACGGGCCACGCGTCCCCGTACCGTCAGCCGACCCGTTCCTTCCACTCCCGCTGCAGCAGCCGCACCGCCTCCCGGATCGCCGGCCGGCGCGCGGCGCCCGTACGCCACAGCGCGTACACCCGCCGCACCGGCACCGGCTCCAGCGGCACCGCGACCACACCCTCAGGCAGCGGACCGCGGCCCAGCCGCGGCACCAGCGCGATGCCCAGACCGGCCGCGACCAGCGCGAGCTGCGAGGCGTACTCGGCGACCTGGTAGGCGAGATCCGGCTCGTGGCCGGAGGTGCGCAGGGTGCGTACGAGCCAGTCGTGGCACGTCGAGCCCGGCGGCTGGCAGATCCAGCGCTCGCCCACGAGATCCGCCCGGACGAGCGCTTCGCGCTCGGCGAAGGGGTGGCCGGCCGGCACGCAGATATCGCACAGGTCGTCGCCGATGGGCGCCAGCTCCATGCCCTCGGGGGTGGGCAGCGGGGCGCTGTCCCAGTCGTGGGCGACGGCGAGGTCGGCCACCCCGCGGGTGACCAGGCCGGGGGAGAGGTGCGGGTCGGCCTCCAGCATGCGGGTGTCGAGCGCCGGGTGCTCCGCGGAGAGCGCGGCGAGGGCCGCGGGCAGCAGCCCGCGCGCGGCGGTCGCGAAGCAGGCCACCGTCAGCCGGCCCATGGGCCGGCCGCGGCGCTCCTCCAGCGAGGTCTCGGCCTCCTCGACGATGGCGAGCAACTGCTCCGCCGTGGCGGCGAGGTGCTGGGCGGCGTCGGTGAGCGTCACCCCGCGCCCGCGGCGCTCCAGCAGGGGCGTACGGGTCTCGCGCTCCAGCTTGGCGATCTGCTGGGAGACGGCGGACGGGGTGTAGCCGAGGGCGGCCGCGGCGGAGCCGACGGAGCCGTGGACGGCGACGGCGTGCAGCGCCCGCAGCCGGGACAGATCGAGCATGGCCACTCCCCAGATTTCAGCGTTACTACATCCAATCATGAAGTAATACGTGCTGGTGCTTCACGGTCGTCGGGCCCGATCCTGGGTGCATGCGTCCGCTGCACATCGCACTCGCCGTCCTCGTCGCCTTCTTCTGGGGGCTGAACTTCGTCGTCATCGAAGTGGGCCTCGACCACTTCCCGCCGCTGCTGTTCACCGCGCTGCGCTTCCTGGTGGCGGCGCTGCCCGCGGTGTTCCTCGTCGGCCGGCCGCAGGTCGCGTTCAAGTGGATCCTGGCGGTCGGGCTGGTGCTGGGGGTGGCGAAGTTCGGGCTGCTGTTCGTCGGCATGGAGCAGGGGATGCCGCCGGGGCTGTCGTCGCTGGTGCTCCAGATCCAGGCGGTGTTCACGGCGTGCATCGCGGCGGTGGTGCTGGGGGAGCGGCCGGGGCGGGTGCGGCTGGTGGGCATGGGCGTGGCGCTGTGCGGGGTGGCGCTGGCCGCGGTGGACGAGGGCGGCTCCGGGCCGCTGGGGGCGTTCGCGATCGTGCTGGCGGCGGCGTTCTGCTGGGGCATCTCGAACGTGATCATGCGCAAGGCCGCGCCGCCGGACGGGCTGCGCTTCATGGTGTGGGTGTCCTGCGTGCCCGTGCTGCCGCTGCTCGCGCTTTCGCTGGTGTTCGAGGGGCCGGAGCGGGACTGGGAGGCGCTGAAGTCCCTGGACTGGGCGGGCGCCGGCGCGGTCGTCTACATCGCGTGGATCGTCACGATATTCGGCTTCGGGGTGTGGGGGTACCTGCTGCGTACGTACGACGCCTCGACGGTGGCGCCGTTCTCGCTGCTGGTGCCGGTCGCGGGGATGTCCTCGGCGGCGCTGTTCCTGGGCGAGGAGATCACGGGGCTGCGCTGGGCGGCGGCGCTGCTGCTGGTCGGCGGGGTGGCGGTGACGTCGCTGAGCGGCCTGCGGGGCGGCCGGAAAGCCGGCCCGCGGGACGGTGCCGTACCGCACCGCCCCGCCGTACCGGCGCACTCGGGCGGCGCTAGCGCACCACCGTCTGGATCTCCTTGACGGTCACCGGGATCTCGGTGGTGGACCGGCCGTCGGGGAAGTCCTCGTGCACGGGCGTCCCGTCCGGGCTCTCGGTCGGGTTCCAGTTGACGTTCCAGGTGAGCGAGGCTTCCAGCTCGTACGTCCCGTCGCCGGAGGACTTGCGGTACATGATGTTGCAGCCGGCGTCCTCGGTGTCCACGGCGAAGCCGCCGCCCTTGCGCACGAGGTCGTACTCGCAGACGTTCGGATCCGCGTACTCCGTGCCGGCCTCCAGCCGCAGCCGCTGCGGCGTGGCGACGGTGGTGGCGGCGATCCGGCCCATGCCCGGCGGGTCGATGAAGGCGGTGACCCAGACGCGCTGCAACTCTGCCGGGTCGAGCACGGCGAGGGTCTCCAGGTTCACCACCTGGCGGTCGGCGTTGGGCTTCAGATCCACCGGCGGGGCGGGCAGTTCGGTCTCGTTGTACGCGAGGGCCGCCAGGGTCTCCGGGTCGATCACCGTGGTGTTCGGCTCCGCGGGCTCCTCGGGGCCGACGAACATGAACGACTTCGTCGCCGGGCAGGCTTCGGCCGTCACCCCGTCGTCCTGGTAGACGAGCTGCCACCACAGCCCTTCCTTGTCCTTGCGGAGGTCGAAGGTGCTGTCGTCGGTGACGAGTTCGGAGATGGACGCGGTGGCGTGGTGCTCGGCGTTGAAGTTCTCGTGGACGTAGTCGTCCATCTGGTCCGGCGTGTAGCGCGGCTCGTACCAGCACACCGGCGGCGACCAACTGCCGCCGATCGGCGTCATGGGCGAGGTCTCGCCGGAGCCCGGGCTGCTGTGGTGGAAGTCCACCCGGGAGCCGATCTGGTCGCTGCTGCCCTGGCCCGTCCCGTCGCCCGCCGCCGCGGGCCCGGCCGCCGCGAGGGCGAGGGCCGCGCCGGCTATGGACACGGCCGCCGTACGCCGGGTGCTCAGGAGGTTCCGCACTGCGCTGCTCCCTGTTCGTCGGACTCGTGGACCATCTGCCAGAGGCCGTCCGCCGTCTTGCGCATCGTCGAGACGTGCCGGATGAAGTCGTCGGCGCTCGGCTCGGTCTTCAGCACCTTGCCGGAGTCGGCGATCTTCGCGTACGAGTGCGTCTGGTCCTCGCAGTACACGACGGACGCCACGTCGCCCTTCTGCGAGGTGACTTCGCGGTCGTAGTAGCGCACCGTGCCGGAGACCGTCTTGCCGTCCTGGACGAACTCGTCGATGCCCGCGCGCCAGCCCAGCAGGGCGTCGCCGCCGAGGTACTGCTCCAGGAGGTCCAGGCGCGGGTCCTGCTTCGCGTAGCCGAGGCGGATCGACTGCACGGCGTAGCCGTGGTCGCGCAGGATCGCGTCCTCGGCGGCGTCGCCCGTCGGTTCGCTCTCCACCTCGACCTCGACGTCGTCGGGGAAGTCGAACTCCGGTGCGTCGGCGCCGCCGTCCGCGGCCGGGGACGGTGAGGCGGACGAGGATTCCTCCGACTCCGTCCCCGTTTCCTTCGCGCCCGTGATCCGGTCCGGCTTGTCGTCCGACGACCCGCACGCCGTCAGCAGCGTGATCGCCGCGACCAGTGCCACGGCACTTGCCGGTGCGCAGAGCTTCATGACGGATCGAACCCCCGTTTCCCCGTGTGCATGTGCAAGTCGCGCCTCAGCGTAGGCAGCGGCGCAAGGATCAGGCCAGTCGGCCCCTTGGTTTCACAACCGTCCTGTGACACAAGGCCGTCGGAGCCGCCCGGCTTGGATATCCGTGCCGAGGTGGGGAGTTGCGTGGTCACCCGCGGTTGCGGGCCGCCCGCCGGTGCCCGGCGCGCGCCGGGGAGGGCCGCGTATTCAGGCCACGTCGGCCAGCAGCCGGAGCAGATGCTCGCGGCCTCCGGCCAGCAGCGGCGCGAGCTCCCGGGCCTCGGGGAACCAGCGCTTCTCGTACTCCCAGCACAGCCAGCCGTCCCAGCCCGCCTCCGTGAGCACCGCCAGGCACTCCGCCAGCGGCACGGTCCCCTCGCCCAGCGCCAGCGGCGCCAGCTCCTCCCGCGACGCCGCGTCCTTGACCTGCACATAGCCGAGGTACGGCGAGAGGGCCGCGAACGACTCCTGCGGCTCCTCGCCGCCGAGCCAGGTGAGCATGACGTCCCACAGCGCGCCGGTGCTTTTGTGCCCGACGCGGTCCAGGACGCGGGCGACGTCCGCGCCGGTGCGGTGCGAGTCGTGCGTCTCCAGCAGTACGCGCACGCCGAGGTCCGCGGCGTACGGGGCCACGGCGGCGAGCCGGCGCGCGGCGGTGGGGTCCGCCTCCACGGCCGGCTGGTCCCCGCCGCGCGGGAAGACCCGGACGTGGGCGGCGCCCAAGTCCCGGGCGAGCGCCAGCAACTCGCGCATCTCGGTGACCACCGGCTCGTCTTCCCCGGCCGCGGCGACGCCCGCGTAGCTCGCCAGCGTCAGGATCTCCACCCCGGCCGCGGCGAACTCCTCGACCACGTCGGCCCGCTCCCCGATCCCGAGCCCGGTGTGCACCGGCTCCTCGGGGTGGCACCGCAGCTCCACGCCCTGGTAGCCGCCGTCGCGGGCGAGCCGGGCGACCTCGGCGACGGGGAGCTGAGGCAGGCCGAGGGTGGAGAAGGCGAGTCGCATGCCGTGAGTCGATCAGACCCCACCGCACCTGGCAACCCCGCGGCCACCTCACCGGGAGCCCCCGTCGGCACCCTGGTCGCACGCCGGGCCGCGCGCGCCCGCACCCCGCCGTTACGCGCCCCACCCCCGGGCGTTCCCCCGCCCGGCGGAAGCACCCTCGCCGCGCCCTCGCCGGCCCCCCGCGGCACGCCCTCGCTGACCTCCTCCGGCGCCCCCTTCGCCTTCACCCCTGGAGCCGGACGGCCGCGCGCGCCCCGCCCCGATCCGCCCCGCCCGACCGGACCGGCCTTCATCGCCGCCGCGCCCGCGGCGGCCATCCGGCCGAATCCGTCAGAGCGTCAGCCTCCAGTCCTGGCCCACCAGGTCCGCCCCGTAGCTGTGGTGCGGCTTCTCCGCCACCAGCTCGAACCCCGCCCGCTCGTAGACGCGGCGGGCGGACTCCAGCACCGAGTTCGTCCACAGCACCAGCTCGCGGTATCCCGCCTCACGGGCGAAGCGGACGCACTCGTCGACCAGCCGCGCCCCCAGCCGGTGCCCCCGCACCTCCGGGTCCACCAGCAGCAGCCGCAGCCGCGCCGTCCGCGGGGCGTCGTCCCGTACGCACATGACCGTGCCGACCGGGCGGCCGCCCAGGTCCGCTATCCAGGTGCGCTCGCACGACGGGTCCCGCTGCGCGGCATGGTCCGCGACGATCCGGGCCACCAGCGCCTCGAAGTCCGCGTCCCACCCGTACTCCTGCGCGTACAGCTCGCCGTGGCGCTTGACGATCCAGCCCAGCTCGCCGGGGCCCGGCTCGCGCAGCTCGGCCTCCTCGACCTGGCTCGGCACGGCCGATTCCGACAGCAGCTCCCGCACCGTGCTCATCGCGGCCGCCAGCCGGGCGCGCCGTTCGAGCGGGACCTGCGCCAGCAGCGTCCCCACCTGCTCGCGCGAGCGCTCCTCCAGCAGATGCGCCGCTTCCCGCCCGCGCGGCGTCAGCTCCACCCGCTGCCGCCGTGCGTCGGCGGCCGACGGCCCGCGCGTGATCAGGCCGTCCTTCTCGAACTTGCCGAGCAGCCTGCTGAGATACCCCGCGTCCAGCGTGAGCGCCCCGCGCAGGTCCGCGGCGTCGGCCTGCCGGGCATAGCTCAGCTCGTAGAGCACGCGGGCCTCGGTGAGCGTGTACGGCGTGTGGAGCTGGCGGCTGTAATCGAGGGCGCCGATCAGATTCGTATAGAAGCGGTTGAACGAGCGGATGTCCTCGATGGTCACGGAACCCACCTCCTGGCGCGCACTTATCTTTGACTGAGTCAAAGATACCCTCATGTGCCGGCGCTGTGCAGAGTTATCCACAGGCCGTGTCGTCCGGTCGGATGATCGACCCGACCGCCGGGCTCCTACGCCCGCGGCGCCGCCGTCGACGCCCGCGCCACCAGCTCCGCCGGCACCATGTAGCGCCCGCCCGCCGGCGACTCCTCCCGCCCCAGCGCCAGCCGCGCTGCCCGCGCCGCCGCCTCCTGCAGCGGCAGCCGCACCGTCGTCAGCGCCGGCGTCGCGTCCGCGCTGAACGGCAGGTCGTCGAAGCCCGCCACGGAGATGTCGCCGGGGATGTCGAGACCCTTCTGGCGCAGCGCCGCGCAGATTCCCAGCGCCACCGCGTCGTTCGAGCCGACGATGGCCGTCAGCCCCGGCTCCCGGTCCAGCAGTTCGAGCGCGCCGTCGTAGCCGGACTTCCGGGAGTACGGGCCGTGCACCGTCAGCCGGCCGAGTTCGCCGGCGTCGCCGCCGAGGTCGTGAGCGGCGAGCGCGGCGCGGTGGCCTTCGAGGCGGTGCCGGGTGGTGGTGCGGTCGGCGGGGCCCGCGACGTAGCCGATGCGGCGGTGGCCGAGGGAGATCAGGTGCTCGGTGAGCCGGCGCCCGCCCTCGCGGTTGCCGAACTCGACGGCGAACGCGGAGCCCTCGGGCGCGGCGCTCGCCGGCCGGCCGAGGAGGACGACCTGCGTGCCGTTCGCCGCGAGCCGCCCCACCTTCGCCGCGCTGGCCGCGGCGTACTCGGGCGTCTCGACGGCGCTTCCGGTGATCACGACCGCGGCGGCGCGCTGGCGCAGCAGGAGCGTGAGGTAGGTCAGCTCGCGCTCCGGGGAGCCGCCGGTGTTGCAGACGACGGCCAGCTTCTCGCTGCCCAGTTCGGACTGCACGGCGCTGGCCATGATGCCGAAGAAGGGGTCGGCGACGTCGTTGACGAGGACGCCGACGAGGTCGGAGGTGGCGGCGGCGAGCGCGCTCGCGGGGCCGTTGATGACGTAGTCCAGCTCGTCCACGGCGGCGAGCACGCGCGCGCGGGTGGCCTCGGCGACCGGGTAGTTGCCGCTGAGCACCCGGGAGACGGTCGCGGCGGAGACGCGGGCGCGTGCCGCGACGTCCGCGAGGGTGACTGCCATCGCTCTGCCTCCCGTTGGGTACGACGTCCCGGCCCGGTGGCCGGAATCCCCGGGGCCCGTCAGGGCCCCGTCCGGCGCCGGTCGCCGGTCCGAACTGTGAGCGGAAGTCTTGCACGTCGCGGCGCCCGCGTCGCGAGGGTGGCAGGAGTGTGCACGCCTTTGTACGTACCCGGCCGGGCTCTTGCGCTGCAGGCCGGGCGGGGATAGCTTTCTCCCGGGGCAGAAAGCGCTTACTATGGGAGACCAGATGCCACGTAGGACGCTGCGTATCGCCATGAACGGCGTCACCGGGCGGATGGGGTATCGACAGCACCTCGTCCGTTCGATTCTTGCCATTCGCGAGGAAGGCGGGCTGGATCTCGGCGGTGGCGACGTGCTGTGGCCCGAGCCGGTCCTGGTGGGTCGCAGGGAGCACGCGCTGGAGGACA
This sequence comes from Streptomyces sp. NPDC004134, assembly GCF_042874195.1. Classification (NCBI taxonomy): domain Bacteria; kingdom Bacillati; phylum Actinomycetota; class Actinomycetes; order Kitasatosporales; family Streptomycetaceae; genus Streptomyces; species Streptomyces sp. NPDC004134. The sequence continues at coordinate 168,398 of NZ_JBIAMS010000008.1, forward strand.
TCGCCCGCCGGCACGACCTGCCGGAGTACACGACCGACCTGGACGCCGTCCTCGCGGACGACTCCGTGGAGCTGTACTTCGACGCCCAGGTCACCTCCGCCCGCGAGGAGGCGGTGAAGAAGGCCGTCGCGGCCGGCAAGCACATCTATGTGGAGAAGCCGACCGCCACCTCCGCCTCCGCCGCCCTCGAACTCGCCCGGATGGCGCAGGGCGCGGGCATCAAGCACGGCGTGGTGCAGGACAAGCTGTTCCTGCCGGGGCTGCTGAAGCTCAAGCGCCTCATCGACGGCGGCTTCTTCGGCCGCATCCTGTCGGTCCGCGGCGAGTTCGGCTACTGGGTCTTCGAGGGTGACTGGCAGCCCGCCCAGCGGCCCTCCTGGAACTACCGCGCGCAGGACGGCGGCGGAATGGTGCTGGACATGTTCCCGCACTGGGAGTACATCCTGCACGAGCTGTTCGGCCCCGTCCGCAGCGTGCAGGCGCACGTCACCACGCACGTACCCCGCCGCTGGGACGAGCACGGCGAGGCGTACGAGGCGACCGCGGACGACGCGGCGTACGGCATCTTCGAACTCGCCGCGCCCGGCGGCCCCGTCGTGGCGCAGATCAACTCCTCCTGGACGGTCCGCGTCCACCGCGACGAGCTGGTCGAGTTCCAGGTCGACGGCACCGAGGGCTCCGCCGTCGCGGGCCTGCGCGGCTGCCGCGTACAGCACCGGGCGGCCACGCCGAAGCCGGTGTGGAACCCGGACCTGCCGGTCTCGGAGACCTTCCGCGACCAGTGGCAGGAGGTGCCGGACAACGCAGGGCCCGCCGGGTTCCCCAACGGCTTCCGCGCGCAGTGGGAGCTGTTCCTGCGGCACCTGATGCTCGACGAGCCGTACCACTGGGACCTGCTCGCGGGCGCGCGCGGGGTGCAGCTCGCCGAGCTGGGCCTCAAGGCCGCCGCGGAGGGGCGGCGCGTCGAGGTGCCGGAGCTGGCCCGATGACGACCATCCGGCTGCCCAGGCCGGGGGGCGTGCTGGAGGTCTACGAACCGCGCGCGGAGCCCGCACCGGCGCTCGCGACCGGAGGCCCGCGCCCCACCTCCCGTACGGTCTTCGCTGCCGCACACGTCGTCGCCGACCCGTACGCGGACTCCGGTCCCGGCGACCCGGACAGCCCCGCCGCGGTCGACTGGGACGCCACGCTCGCCTTTCGCCGCCATCTGTGGTCGCACGGTCTGGCCGTCGCCGAGGCCATGGACACCGCGCAGCGCGGCATGGGCCTGGACTGGCCCCGCGCCGCCGAGCTGATGCGCCGCTCCGCCGCCGAGGCCAGGGCCCACGGCGGCCGCGTCGCCTGCGGTGCCGGCACCGACCAGCTCGCGCCCCAGGGCGCCACCCTGGACGGCGTGCGCGCCGCGTACGAGGAGCAGCTCACCCTCGTCGAGGACGCGGGCGCCCAGGCGGTGCTCATGGCCTCCCGCGCGCTGGCGGCGTGCGCCCGCGGACCCGAGGACTACGTGGAGACGTACGGCACGCTGCTGCGCCAGGCGCGCGAGCCGGTGATCCTGCACTGGCTGGGCGACATGTTCGACCCGGCGCTCGCCGGGTACTGGGGCAGCTCCGATCTCGACGCCGCCACCGGCACGTTCCTCGACGTCATCGCCCAGCACCCGGACAAGGTCGACGGTGTCAAGGTCTCCCTGCTCGACGCCTCCCGCGAGGTGGACCTGCGCCGCAGGCTGCCGCGCGGGGTGCGCTGCTACACGGGTGACGACTTCCACTACCCGGAGCTGATCGAGGGCGACGAGCACGGCTTCAGCCACGCTCTGCTCGGTGTCTTCGACCCGCTCGCCCCGCTGGCGGCGGAGGCGGTACGGACCCTCGACACCGGTGACGCGGCCGGCTTCCGCAAGGCCATGGACCCGACCGTGCCGCTGGCCCGCCACCTCTTCCAGGCGCCGACGCGCTTCTACAAGACGGGCGTCGTGTTCCTGGCCTGGCTCGGCGGCCACCAGAGCCACTTCACGATGGTCGGCGGGCAGCAGTCGGCCCGCTCCCTGCCGCACCTCGCGCGCGCGTACGAACTGGCCGACGCCCTCGGCCTGTTCCCCGACCCGCAGCTCGCGGCACAGCGCATGACCTCCTTCCTCGCCGTCCACGGAGTCGCCCTGTGAGCACCGGACAGCCGGCCGGCGGGCCGGCCCGCCTCAGCCTCAACCAGGAGACCATCAGGCAGTGGTCGCTCCCCGAACTCGCGGACGGCTGCGCCGCGGCCGGGGTGCGCGGCGTGGGGCTCTGGCGCGCGCCCGTCCAGGAGTTCGGGGTGGAGGCCGCCGCCAAGCTCTTCCGCGACGCCGGGCTGACGGTGACGAGCCTGTGCCGCGGCGGGTTCTTCACCACCGGCGACCCGGGGGAGCGGGCCGCCGCCCTCGACGACAACCGCCGCGCCATCGACGAGGCCGCCACGCTGGGCACGGACACGCTCGTGCTCGTCTCCGGCGGCCTGCCCGCGGGCAGCCGTGATCTCCACGGCGCACGGGAGCGCATCGCGGATGCGCTGGGCGCCCTCGCGCCGTACGCGGCGGAACGCGCCGTGCGGCTGGCGATCGAGCCGCTGCACCCGATGTACGCCGCCGACCGGTGTGTGGTCTCCACGCTGGCCCAGTCGCTGGACCTGGCCGAGCGCTTCCCGGCGGACCGGGTGGGCGTGGTGGTGGACACGTACCACCTGTGGTGGGACGACACGGTCGCGGCGCAGATCACGCGCGCGGGGGAGTCCGGCCGGATCGCGGCCTTCCAACTGGCGGACTGGGTGACGCCGCTGCCGGAAGGGGTGCTGCTGGGGCGCGGCCAACTGGGCGAGGGGAGCGTCGACCTGCGCTGGTTCCGGGAGCGGGTGGACGAGGCGGGGTACACCGGCTTCGTCGAGGTCGAGATCTTCAACCCGGGGCTGTGGGCGCGCGACGGCGCGGAGGTGCTGGCGGAGATCGTCGAACGCTACGACCGGCTGGTCGTGCGCTGAGCGGCCGGCCGGTGTGCCGTCGGGTGGTGTGCCGCTGAACCGTGGCGGCGGTGGGGCCGCGCGGTGGCGAGCCCCGGTGAGTTCGCCGGGTACGGACCGGTCCGGCCGTGCCGTCAGGCTCGGTGGCGTCCGCCGCCGTAGGACTGCCCGCCGCCGAACAGCCGCGCCAGCGCGCCGAGCGCCCCGCCCGGCTTGCGGGCCGCCTGCTGCTCCTCCTTGAGCATCTCCGACAGCCCGTCCGCCCCGACGTTGCGGCTCTGCGCGGCCCGGGAGACGGCGGCCATGGCGACGGGTGTGAGGATCTTCAGCGCCCGGGACACCTGCGCCATGGGGATGCCCGTGCGCTGCGAGACCGCGCGGGCCACCGGCATGCTCGTCCTGCCGACGATCGTCGCCAGCATCCCGCCGCCGAGGGCACTCCCGGCGAACGTCCCGGCGCTCGCCAGTGCGGCCGGGCCCTTCGCCGGGCGGGCGGCCGCCGCCGCGCCCGCGGGCGTCGCCCCCTGAGCCTCGTCGAGCGCCTGCTCGACCTCGTGCGCCCCGTGCGGGGAGGCGGCCTCCTCGGCGAGCGAGCGGGTGAGGGCGGCGACCGTCTCGCCGACGACGCGCTTCGCGCCCCGGGTGCCGGTGCCCAGCTCGTCGGCGACCTGGTGCATCTGCTCCGTACCGAGGTCGTCCAGGACGGCTTTGTGTATTGGTTTGTCCCTCATGTCGGAAACGTTACGACCGATCATCGATGTCGGCACCTCGGATTACAGATCGATAAAGTGCCGAAGCCGTGCAACCCTTCGCCGTCGATCGGGGTCGTATAGGGCATCAGGCTTCCCGGGGGGAGTACCAGGGGGGTGGGGGAGCCTACGGAGGGGGACAAGCGAGGGGGCCCGGCCGCAAAGGCCGGGCCCCCTCGCTGCGCCCGTCATGGGTTTTCCACAACCGGCGAGTAGTCCACAGGCCGGCCCGCGATGTCGGGGCCCGGCGATAGCGTCGTTCCCATGACGCAACTGGCGGTGGTGGAGGGGGTCCTCGAGAGGATCACGTACGCCAATGAGGACAACGGGTACACGGTCGCCCGCGTCGACACCGGCCGCGGCGGCGGCGATCTGCTCACGGTCGTCGGCGCCCTCCTCGGCGCCCAGCCCGGCGAGTCGCTGCGCATGGAGGGCCGCTGGGGCTCCCACCCGCAGTACGGCAAGCAGTTCACCGTCGAGAATTACCGCACCGTCCTCCCCGCCACCGTGCAGGGCATCCGCCGCTATCTCGGCTCCGGGCTGATCAAGGGCATCGGCCCCCGCATCGCCGAGCGCATCGTCGACCACTTCGGCGTCGGCACCCTCGACGTCATCGAGCAGGATCCCGCCCGGCTCGTCGAGGTCCCCGGCCTCGGCCCGAAGCGGACGAAGCTGATCGGCGCCGCCTGGGAGGAGCAGAAGGCCATCAAGGAGGTCATGCTCTTCCTCCAGGGCGTCGGCGTCTCCACCTCCATCGCCGTGCGGATCTACAAGTCGTACGGGGACGCCTCCATCTCCGTGGTGAAGAACGAGCCGTACCGGCTGGCGGCCGACGTCTGGGGCATCGGCTTCCTCACCGCCGACCGGATCGCCCGCTCCGTCGGCATTCCGCACGACAGCCCGGACCGGGTCAAGGCCGGCCTGCAGTACGCCCTGTCGCAGTCCTCCGACCAGGGCAACTGCTTCCTGCCCGAGCAGCAGCTCATCACCGAGGCGGTCAAGCTGCTCCAGGTCGACACGGGCCTGGTCATCGATTGTCTGGACGAGCTGGTGAAGGAGGAGGGCGTCATCCGGGAGACGGTGCCCGGGCCGGCCGGGGAGGAGGCCGTGCAGGGGATCTATCTGGTGCCGTTCCATCGCGCGGAGCTCTCCCTGGCCGCCCAGTTGCTGCGCCTGCTGCGCACCGAGAGCGACCGGATGCCCGCCTTCCAGGACGTCGACTGGGACCGGGCGCTGAGCTGGCTCGGCGGGCGCACCGGCGCCGAGCTGGCGCCCGAGCAGGAGCAGGCGGTCCGGCTCGCGCTGACGGAGAAGGTCGCGGTGCTGACCGGCGGCCCGGGCTGCGGCAAGTCGTTCACGGTCCGCTCGATCGTGGAGCTGGCCCGGGCCAAGCGGGCGAAGGTGGTGATGGCGGCGCCCACGGGCCGCGCGGCCAAGCGGCTGGCGGAGCTGACCGGCGCCGAGGCGTCGACGGTCCACCGGCTGCTGGAGCTCAAGCCGGGCGGCGACGCCGCGTACGACAGGGACCGCCCGCTCGACGCCGACCTGGTCGTCGTCGACGAAGCCTCGATGCTCGACCTGCTGCTGGCGAACAAGCTGGCGAAGGCCGTGCCGCCGGGGGCGCACCTGCTGCTCGTCGGCGACGTCGACCAACTGCCGTCCGTCGGCGCCGGGGAGGTGCTGCGCGATCTGCTGGCCGACGGCGGCCCGGTGCCCGCGGTCCGGCTGACCCGGATCTTCCGCCAGGCCAAGCAGTCCGGCGTAGTGACGAACGCGCACCGCATCAACTCCGGGGTGCAGCCCCTCACCCAGGGCCTCGCCGACTTCTTCCTCTTCGCCGAGGACGACACGGAGGCCGCCGGCCGGCTCACGGTGGACGTGGCGGCACGTCGGATTCCGGCCAAGTTCGGCCTCGATCCGCGCCGCGATGTGCAGGTCCTCGCACCCATGCACCGCGGCCCCGCGGGCGCCGGCACGCTCAACGGGCTGCTCCAGGAGGCCGTCACCCCCGGCCGGCCCGGGCTGGCCGAGAAGCGCTTCGGCGGCCGTACGTTCCGCGTCGGCGACAAGGTCACGCAGATTCGGAACAACTACGAGAAGGGCAGCAACGGGGTCTTCAACGGCACCGTCGGCGTCGTCACCGCCCTGGACGCCGACGAGCAGCGGCTGACGGTGCTCACGGACGAGGACGAGGAGGTGCCGTACGACTTCGACGAGCTGGACGAGCTGACGCACGCGTACGCCGTCACGATCCACCGTTCGCAGGGCAGCGAGTATCCGGCGGTGGTGATCCCCGTCACCACCGGCGCCTGGATGATGCTCCAACGGAACCTGCTGTACACGGCCGTCACCCGGGCCAAGAAGCTGGTCGTGCTGGTCGGCTCCCGTAAAGCCCTGGGCCAGGCGGTGCGGACCGTCTCCGCAGGCCGGCGTTGTACGGCGCTGGATCATCGGCTGCGTGGGCGAGTGGGTCTCCCATAACGCGCTCCGGCAGGGCACGATGGTCCGTATGTGGCACGCAGTGCCGTATGTTGATCCGGCAGCCGACCCCGAGTGCACGGAAGAGCTCCGCATGGGGGAAGCTGGAGGGTAGTCAGGGCACCTCAAGCACACCTCAAAGAAGAGGCACGATACGTCGGGTGAGGACAGAGTGAGCGACAAATCTGCAGTACTTCGGTACGGCGACGGCGAGTACACCTTCCCGATCGTCGACAGCACCGTCGGTGACACCGGCGTCGACATCGGAAAGCTGCGCTCCCAGACCGGGCTGGTGACCCTGGACAGCGGCTACGGCAACACCGCGGCGTACAAGTCGGCCATCACCTATCTGGACGGCGAGCAGGGGATTCTGCGTTACCGCGGCTACCCCATCGAACAGCTCGCCGAGCGCAGCACGTTCCTGGAAGTCGCCTATCTGCTGATCAACGGTGAGCTGCCCACCGTCGACGAGCTGTCGGTGTTCAAGGGCGAGATCACCCGCCACACCCTCCTGCACGAGGACGTCAAGCGCTTCTACGACGGCTTCCCGCGGGACGCACACCCGATGGCGATGCTGTCCTCCGTGGTCAGCGCGCTGTCGACCTTCTACCAGGACAGCCACAACCCGTTCGACGAGCAGCAGCGGCACCTGTCGACGATCCGGCTGCTCGCCAAGCTGCCGACGATCGCGGCGTACGCGTACAAGAAGTCCGTCGGCCATCCGGTGGTCTACCCGCGCAACGACCTCGGCTACGTCGAGAACTTCCTGCGCATGACCTTCTCGGTGCCCGCCGCCGAGTACGAGCTTGACCCGGTCGTGGTCAGCGCGCTCGACAAGCTGCTGATCCTGCACGCCGACCACGAGCAGAACTGTTCGACGTCCACCGTGCGGCTGGTCGGCTCCTCGCAGGCCAACCTGTTCGCCTCCATCTCGGCGGGCATCAGCGCGCTGTGGGGGCCCCTGCACGGCGGCGCCAACCAGAGCGTGCTGGAGATGCTGGAGGGCATCCAGGCCACGGGCGGCGACGTCGACACCTTCATCCGCAAGGTGAAGAACAAGGAAGACGGCGTGAAGCTCATGGGCTTCGGGCACCGCGTCTACAAGAACTTCGACCCCCGGGCGAAGATCATCAAGGCGGCGGCGCACGATGTCCTCTCCGCGCTGGGCAAGTCCGACGAACTGCTGGACATCGCCCTCAAGCTGGAGGAGCACGCGCTCGCCGACGACTACTTCGTCGAGCGGAAGCTGTACCCGAACGTCGACTTCTACACCGGCCTGATCTACCGCGCGATGGGCTTCCCGACCGAGATGTTCACGGTGCTCTTCGCGCTCGGGCGGCTGCCGGGCTGGGTCGCCCAGTGGCACGAGATGATCAAGGAGCCGGGCTCCCGTATCGGCCGGCCCCGGCAGATCTACACCGGTGAGGTGCTGCGGGACTTCGTCCCGGTCGAAGAGCGCTGAGCTGCCGGCACCCGCACGCCGGTAACGACGCGCAAGAACGCGAAGGCGCCCCGTCTGCGATCCCCCCACGGATCAGTCGACGGGGCGCTTCGCTCTCCCGGCCCCGGTAGGGGCCGGGCGCCTTCATGCCGCCGGGACGCCGCCGCGGGAGGGGCCGCTCAATGCTCCTCGCACGTGCCGTCCCGGCCTCGTGCACGTCGACTCCGCCGGGTGTCGACGTCACCCGAATAGACACGCGAATGGCGCCGATGGTTACCCCCCGATTCGTGTGATCTAAGTCACTCGCGCCGGGCCGTGCAACCGGCGGCTCCACGTGCCGACGCCGCCCCCGTGGCGCGTGTGCGGGGGCGGCGTTCGCTGTGGGCCGTGCGGATCAGGACTTGCCGACGAGGTCGTAGCCGGCCTCGTCGACCGCGGCGCGCACCTGCTCCTCGTCGAGCGGGGCGGCGGAGGTGACGGTCACCTCGCCGGTGGCGGCCGCGGCCTTGACCGAGGAGACGCCGTCGAGTCCGGAGATCTCCGCGCTCACGGCGCCCTCGCAGTGGCCGCAGGTCATGCCGGTGACCTTGTAGACGGTGGTGACGGAGGTCTGAGTGCTCATGGGAGTCTCCCTTGTCGACGGTGGGCGCAGCCGTGTCCTGCTCCCTGCACTCACAGTATACCCCCTAGGGGTATTTTCCCTCCGTGCGGATCCCGCGGTCAGTTCGGCGGGGCTATCGCTTCGGTGCCGACGACCGGCGCGAGGTAGCCGAACAGGGCCCGCTTGATCTCCCTGCGGTAGGGCTCCCGTTCGGCGTCCTTGGCGCTCATGAACAGCTCCAGGCCCGCCTTGAAGATGCTGAACGACATGGTGGTGGTGCGGGCTATCTCGGTGCCCGAGAGCTCCGGGGCGCGCAGGGTCAGCATGCCCTCGACGGCGGCCACGATCGTCGTGTGCACCGCCTCGTGCTCCTCCGCGACCAGGCCCGGGGCGTCCGTGCTCTGCAGCAGCACCTCGAAGCCCGGGTTGGCGGCGCAGAAGTCGATCACCGGGTCGAGGGCGGCGTCGAGAAGCGCGTCGAGCGGGAGCGCGGCGTTGGCGGCGGTGAACGCCTCGCTGTTCGTCTCGTGGAGCTCGTGGTTGTAGCGGCGGCCCAACTCGACGGCCACCGCCTCCTTGTTCGGGAAGAACTGGTACAGCGTGCCGGGGGAGACGCCGGCCTCGCGGGCGATGGCGTTCGTCGACGCGGCGGCGTATCCGCTGCGGGCGAACACGGCCGCGGCGGCGTCGAGCAACTGCTGTACGCGCCGCTCGCCGCGCGCCTGCCGGCGGCGGGGCGGCCGGTCGGCGGGGGTGTGCCCGCCGGCGGCCGGTGCTGGATTCGACACGGCTATCCACAGCCTCCGGGTAGGAGTTGACAAACACGAGCGCCCGCTCGCATTCTGAGGAAACGCGAGCGCGGACTCGTATTCCGGCTCGTGTCTCATTCTATTGCGCTGTGCAACGAGAGGGCGGGACCGATGGCCGAGGGCACGAACGGGGGGACGGCCGACGTGAGCCGCTGGACGCGGATCGTCACGGCGCGGCCCAGGCTGTCGCTGCTGCTCGCACTGGTCTTCACGGCGCTGGCCGTGGTGGCCGGGAGCGGAGTGGCGGACCGCATGAGCGGAGGGGGGTGGCAGGATCCCGCGTCCGAGTCGGCGTACGCCGCGGACGCGCTGGACGAGCAGTTCCCCGGCGCCCGGCCGAACCTGCTGCTGCTCGTGGACAGCGGCCGGCCGGACGGGGTGGACGATCCCGCGGTCGCCGCCGAGGCGGAGCGGCTGGCCGGGCGGCTGGCGGCGGTGGATTCGGTCGAAGGGGTGACGTCGTACTGGGCTGCGGCCCAGGCAGCCGGGCAGGCGGAGGCCGGCCCGGCCGAGGGCGGGGAAGCCGCGGGGGAGGCGCAGGGGGCGGCGGCCGCGGCCGCCGGACTGCGGTCCGAGGACGGCAGCGAGGCGCTGATCGCGGCGCGGATCACCGGGGACGAGACGCGCAACAGCGAGGTCTTCGACGAGCTGGCGCCGGACTTCCGCGGTGAGCACGGCCCGGTCGAGGTGCGCCTCGGCGGCCAGGCTGCGATCTACGACGAGTTGCAGGGCACCATCCAGGAGGACCTGCTGCGGGCCGAGATCATCGCCCTGCCGGTGACGCTCCTGCTGCTCATCGTGGTCTTCGGCAGCGCGGTCGCCGCGCTGCTGCCGCTGGCCGTGGGCATCATCGCCATCCTGGGGACGAACGCGGTGCTGCGCGGCATCACCGAGTTCGCGGACGTGTCGGTCTTCGCGCAGAACCTGACCACGGCCCTCGGCCTCGGACTCGCCATCGACTACGCGCTGTTCATCGTCCGGCGCTACCGGGAGGAGCTGGCGGCGGGCGCGGATCCGCTCGGCGCGGTGGGCACGACGCTGCGGACCGCGGGCCGGACGGTGCTGTTCTCGGCGCTGACGGTCGCGGTGTCGCTCTCGGCGATGCTGCTCTTCCCGCAGTACTTCCTGCGCTCGTTCGCGTACGCCGGGATAGCGGTGGTGCTGCTGGCCGCCGTGGCGGCCCTGACGGTGCTGCCCGCCGCGCTGGTGCTGCTCGGGCCGCGGGTCAACGCCTGGCGCATTCTGCCCAAGCGGGGCGGTGAGGTGCCCGGCGGTGCCGAGAGCGGGCGCGGCTGGGCGCGGCTGGCGAAGGTCGTGATGCGCAGGGCGCCGGTCTTCGCGGTGCTCACGACGGGCGGGCTGATGCTGCTCGGACTGCCGTTCCTGGGGGTGCAGTTCGGTACGGCGGACGACCGGCAGCTTCCCGGGTCGGCCGAGTCCCACGTGGTGCAGGAGCACATCAGGGACGGTTTCCCGGGCACCCCCGGCGGGACGATCGAGATCTACGTCAAGGGCGACCCGGCCGCCGCGGACCTGGCCGCGTACCAGGAGCGGATCGCCGCGCTGGAAGGGGTGGAGCGGGTCGACGGCTCTGCGATGAACGCCGGCGCCGGCTATCTGACCGTGACCGCCGAGGGCGAGGCGGTGGAGGCGTCCAGTCAGGACCTGGTGCGCGACATCCGGGACCTCGGGCCGCCCTTCGAGGCGTCGGTGGCCGGCTCGGCAGCCGACCTGGTGGATGCCAAGGACTCCATCCAGTCCGTCCTGCCCTGGGCCGCGCTCATGATCGTGCTGGCCACGCTGATCCTGCTCTTCCTGCTCACGGGCAGCGTGCTCATACCGTTCGTGGCCGTCGTGCTCAACGCGCTGAGCCTCACCGCGATGTTCGGTGCCATCGTGTGGGTCTTCCAGGACGGCAATCTGTCCGGGGTGCTGAACTTCACCGCCACCGGTGACATCGAGACGACGCTGCCGGTGCTGATGTTCTGCGTTGCCTTCGGCCTGTCCATGGACTACGGCGTCTTCCTGCTCTCCCGCATCAAGGAGGAGTACGACCGCACCGGGGACCGGGACGGGGCAGTGGTCTTCGGGCTGCGGCGGACCGGCGGGCTCATCACCGCGGCCGCGGTGATCCTCGCGGTGGTGATGTTCGCGATAGGCACCTCCCGGGTCACCAACACCAAGATGCTGGGCATCGGCCTCGCGCTCGCGGTGCTGATGGACGCGATGGTGGTGCGCGGGCTGCTGGTACCCGCGGTGCTGAAGCTGACCGGGGCCGCCACGTGGTGGGCGCCCGGGCCGCTGCGCCGGTTCCACGAGCGCGTCGAGCGCAGCGGATTCGGCGAGGGCGGCCCCCGGGCGACCGGTCAGGAGCGGGAGCAGGAGCGGCCGGCGGACAAGTCCGACGACCTCACGCCTATCGGCGGGCGGTGACCCCCGGGGCGGGGCGTCACCGGCGGTTGCGGCGGGTGCGGCTGCTGGGGCGCTGGGCGACCCAGGCCCGCACCGTGTCCGGGTACCAGTAGGGCTTGCCGTGCTCGACGACGTCGGGCGCCGGCAGCATCCCGTGCTTCCGGTACGACCGCACGGTCTCGGTCTGCACGCCGATGTGTGCCGCGATCTCCTTGTACGACCACAGACTGTCCGTCATCTCTGTACCTCCCGGCGGGGCACCGGGGCAGTGCCCCTGGTGATCAGTGACCCTGTGCCCGCCGGGGAACCCGGCCGACCCTCGCCGAGGGGTTGTCGAGCAGATGTGGTGGGGAACCGACGTAACCGTGACATTGGTGACGAGACACGCACGTCGCGTGATCGACGCATGATTGACACGGCTCCTCGGCGGCGGTTAGACCGAAACCGTTGCTGGACGAAGGGATTGCCCATGAAGACCATCGGCCACTGGATCGGCGGCAAGGCAGTCGGGGGCGCCTCGGGACGGTCGGGGCCGGTCTACGACCCCGCCACCGGGGCGCAGGCCGCCGAGGTCGCGTTCGCTTCCGCCGCCGAGGTGGACGCCGCCGTCGCCGCCGCCCGCGAGGCGTTCGCGGAGTGGAGCGTGTCGTCGCTCGCGCGGCGCACCGCCGTGCTGTTCCGCTTCCGTGAACTGCTCGCCGCCCGCCGCGAGGACGTCGCCCGGCTGATCACCGCCGAGCACGGCAAGGTGCACTCCGACGCCCTCGGGGAGGTGGCCCGCGGGCTGGAGATCGTCGAGGTCGCCTGCGGCATCCCGCAGTTGCTCAAGGGGGAGCTGTCCACGCAGGTCTCCACCCGCATCGACGTCGCCTCGATCCGGCAGCCCGTCGGCGTGGTGGCGGGCATCACGCCGTTCAACTTCCCCGCCATGGTGCCGATGTGGATGTTCCCGCTGGCCATCGCCTGCGGTAACACCTTCGTACTGAAGCCCAGCGAGAAGGACCCGTCGGCGGCCGGGCTGCTCGCGGAGCTGCTCGCCGAGGCGGGGCTGCCGGAGGGGGTGTTCAACGTCGTCCACGGTGACAAGGAGGCCGTCGACCGGCTGCTGGAGCACCCCGACGTCGCCGCGCTCAGCTTCGTCGGCTCCACCCCGATCGCCCGGTACGTCTTCACCACCGGCACCTCCCACGGCAAGCGCGTCCAGGCGCTCGGCGGCGCGAAGAACCACATGCTGGTGCTGCCCGACGCCGATCTGGACGCGGCCGCGGACGCCGCGGTCTCGGCGGCGTACGGGTCGGCGGGGGAGCGCTGCATGGCGGTCTCCGCGGTGGTCGCGGTCGGGGACAGCGGCGACGAGCTGGTGACGAAGATCGCCGAGCGAGCACGCAAGGTCCGTATCGGCCCCGGCGACGACCCCGACTCGGAGATGGGCCCCCTCATCACCCGCGAGCACCGCGACAAGGTCGCGGGCTATGTGCGGGGGGCCGCGGCGCAGGGCGCCGAGGTGGTCGTGGACGGCACGGGCTACACCGTTCCCGGCCGCGAGGACGGCCACTGGATCGGGGTCAGCCTGCTGGACCGGGTGCCGGTGGAGGCCGACGCGTACCGGGACGAGATCTTCGGGCCGGTGCTGTGCGTGGTGCGGGCGGAGACGTACGAGGAGGGGGTGCGGCTCGTCAACGGCTCGCCGTGGGGCAACGGCACCGCCATCTTCACCCGGGACGGCGGCGCCGCACGCCGCTTCCAGCTCGAGGCCACGGCCGGGATGGTCGGCGTGAACGTACCGATTCCGGTGCCCGTGGGCTACCACTCCTTCGGCGGCTGGAAGGACTCCCTCTTCGGCGACCACCACATCTACGGCGAGGACGGCGTCCGCTTCTACACCCGGGCGAAGGTCGTCACGACCCGCTGGCCCGACCCCGAGGACGGGGGCGTCGACCTGGGCTTCCCGACATCCCGCTGAGACCGGTGCCGCCGTTGGGGAGGCAGATCGTGCGGTCGGGGGGTACTTTGCGAGGTAACGGTGCGACATGTCTGCGGCATCGGGATCCGGACGGTTCCGGTGTTCCGCACCGCCTCCACCATCAACCGTCGTGTGTGCGAGGAGCTGATGCCGTGTCACTGATGCCCCGGGCCGGGATCCGCGAGTCGACGGAGTAACGGCACCGAATCGCCCCCTCCTTCGTCACAGTCCCGATGAGGACGGCACGAGGGAGGGGCGCGATGAGACGCGTGGTGCTCACGGCACTGGCAGGACTGATGACGGTGCCACTGCTGCTGACCGGTTGCAGCGGGGGCGGGAACGGTGCGAAGAAGGAACAGCTTTCCAGCGACCGTGCGGGCGGCGGGAGCGCGCCGCTGCCGGCCCCCGCGGCGCCGTCGGCGGCCCCGGAGGGCGCGTACGACGCCGCCCCGGAGGCCGCGGGCAAGGGGCGGGCGGACTCCTTCGTACCGGAGCCGGACATGGTCTCCACCTTCGCGCTCGACGTGGACACCGCCTCGTACGGCTACGCCCGCCGCACCATCGACACCGGGGCGCTGCCGCAGCCGGACACCGTGCGCCACGAGGAGTTCATCAACAGCTTCCGCCAGGACTACCCCGCGCCCGAGGACGACGGTTTCTCCGTCACCACCGACGGCGCCCGCGCGGCTGACGACGGCTGGTCGCTGATGCGCGTGGGGCTGGCGACCCGCCCGGAGAGCAACGAGTACGGCACGCAGGCGCGCCGGCCCGCCGCGCTGACCTTCGTCGTGGACGTCTCCGGTTCGATGGCGGAGCCCGGCCGGCTCAGCCTCGTACGGGAGGCCCTGCACACGGCGGTGGACGAACTGCGCGACGACGACGCGCTGGCGCTCGTGGCGTTCAGCGACGAGGCCCGTACGGTGCTGCCGATGACCGCCGTCGGCGGGGCGGAGGGACGTATCCACGACGCGGTCGAGGAGTTGCAGCCCACCGAGAGCACCAATCTCGAGGCCGGCGTGGCCCGCGGCTACGACGAGGCGGTCGACGGCCACCGCAAGGGCGCCACCAACCGCGTCGTCCTGCTCTCCGACGCCCTCGCCAACACCGGCGCCACCGACGCCGGGACGATCCTCGACCGCATCGCGGCGGCCCGGGAGGACTACGGCATCACCCTGTTCGGCGTCGGAGTCGGCAGCGAGTACGGCGACGCGCTGATGGAGCGGCTGACCAACCAGGGCGACGGCCACACCGCCTACGTCTCCACGACCGACGAGGCCCGCGAGGTCTTCGTCGAGGACCTGCCACGCAACGTCGACCTGCGGGCCCGCGACGCCAAGGCGCAGGTCGTCTTCGACCCGGACGCCGTCTCCGACTACCGGCTGATCGGCTACGACAACCGCCAGGTCGCCGACGAGGACTTCCGCAACGACGCCGTCGACGGCGGCGAGGTCGGCCCCGGCCACACCGTCACCGCGCTCTACGCCGTCCGGCTCGCCGAGAGCGCCTCGGGCAGCGTCGCGACGGCCACCGTGCGCTGGCTCGACCCCGACACCCGCGCCCCGCACGAGGAGTCCAGCACCGTCGACGCGGGCGCCCTGACCGGCGACCTGTGGGGCGCGGCCCCGCCCCGGCTGCAGCTCACCGCGCTGGCCGCGTACTTCGCCGACGCCCTGCGCGGCGGCTCCGGCGCCGGCACCACCCCCGAGCCGTACGCGGACGGCAAGGAGGGCACCGGTACCACCGGCGCCGGGTACCTGCCGCTGCCCGGGGCGCCCACCGTCGGCGAACTCGCCGGTCACGCCGAGGACCTGGCCGCCGAGACCGAGGATCCGGCCGTGGGCGACCTGGCCGAGACCGTCCGGCAGGCGGTCGAGCTGACGGGCTGAAGGACCAGCTCCGCGGACGCGCCGGCCGGCGTACGGACCGGCTGCCCGGACGCACCTCGCGGACGGCCACACGGAGGTACGGGCCGGCCGGCCCGGGGCGGCGGGAAGCGGGCTCCCGCCGCCCCCGCCCCTTACGGGCAGGTGGTTTCCCGCCCGAACCCCCGTGCCGTACTCTTGGCGCCACATTTCCGGGACCCGGCAGCGACCGCGGTGTCCCGTCTCCAGGATCCGGCAACCGGGAGCGGTGGTGGCGCGAACGCGCACAGCGGGGGCACCCCCCGAGGTCCTCGTCGGCTACGCGGACCTGCTGGCCGACGTGTCCGCCACCGGCCGGCTGCTGCGCCGCCCCGAACTGGACGCGCTGCGCGAGCTGGGCGAGCAGGCCGCCGAGTCGGGACGCAGCCTGCGCGAGCTGGTCGCGGGACACCTCGCCGAGACCCGCCGCACCTGGGCCACCCTGCCCGGCGTGGCCAGGGCCGCGAGCGCCGCCGAGCGCACCCGCAGCGGCGACGCCGTGCTGGCCGCGGTCGAGGCGGCCGTCAGCGCGCTCGGCGAGGGCCACGAGCGCGCCCAGCGGCTCGCGGTCAGGCAGGAGGAGGCCGAGCGCCGCGAGTTCGTCGACGACCTGCTCTACGGCCGCAGCGACCTCGGCCGGCTCGCCGAGCGCGCGGAGCGCTTCGGGCTGCGGCTGGCCCGCGCCCACGCCGTCGCGGTCGCCGCCGGCGAGGAGCCCTTCGCCGACGTCCACCCCCTGGTGCGGCGCATCGAGCGCGAGCTGCTGGGCCGCTTCGTCGAGCGCGACGTGCTGCTGACCACCAAGGAGGGCCGGCTCGTCTGCGTGGCAGGCAGCAGCGAGCGCGCCCTGCTCGACGCCTTCGCCAAGGTGGCCCTGGAGCCGGGCAGCGGCTACGCCGGCGCCACGCGCGTTGCCATGGGCCGCGAGCACGCGGGCCCCGGCGGGGTCGTACGCAGCTACGAGGAGGCGCTCGGCGCGCTCGACATGGCCGCCGCGCTCGGCCTCGCGCAGCCCGTGCTGCAGGCCGCCGAGCTGCTGGTCTTCCCCGTGCTGCTGCGCGACCGGGCCGCGATGGCCGATCTGGTACGGACCGTCCTCGGCCCGCTGACGCAGGCCCGCGGCGGCGCCGAGCCGCTGCTCGCCACGCTGCAGACGTGCGCCGACGCCGGCTACGTCAACGCCGAGGCCGCCCGCCGGCTGGGCGTGAGCGTGCGGACGCTGTCGTACCGGCTGGACCGGATACGTACCCTGACCGGCTATGACGTGGGGGACTCCCTGCACCGCTACACCCTGGAGACCGCCGCCATGGGCGCCCGTCTCCTCGGCTGGCCGGAGCAGCCGATCTAGCCACGCGCCGCGGCGCGCGCGCCGCCCGCCCGCCAAGCCCTGCCAGGCTCCCGCCCGCCAGGCCCCTCAGCCCCCCGCCGCCCCCGCGGCACCTGTGTACCGGCCCGCCCCCACCCGTACGCGCCGCGTCCGGAACCGCACGCACCCGGCTTGCGTTCTCCCCCGTAGGTGGCCCACTCTTCTCCCTGCCGCCTGTCCCAGATGTCTGGAGTCCCGAACCCATGAACACGCTCGCGCTCGGACCGGGATGGCTGGATCCCGACTTCCTGATCGACAAGTTCGGCGTGCTCGGCGTGCTCGTGATCGTCTTCGCCGAGTCCGGGCTCCTCATCGGGTTCTTCCTGCCGGGCGACTCCCTGCTGTTCACCACCGGCCTGCTGATCACCTCGGACGTGCTCGACTTCCCGCTGTGGCTGATGTGCGTGCTCATCGCCCTCGCGGCCATCGTCGGCGACCAGGTCGGCTATCTCTTCGGCCGCAAGGTCGGCCCCTCCCTCTTCAACCGCCCGGACTCCAAACTCTTCAAACAGGAGAACGTGCAGAAGGCGCACGAGTTCTTCGAGAAGCACGGCCCGAAGTCGCTGGTGCTCGCCCGCTTCGTGCCCATCGTGCGCACCTTCACCCCGATCATCGCCGGCGTCAGCCGGATGAACTACCGGCAGTTCGTCGTCTTCAACGTCATCGGCGGCATCCTCTGGGGCGTCGGCGTCACCCTTCTGGGCGCCGCCCTGGGCCAGATCGACTTCGTGCACCAGAACATCGAGGCGATCCTCATCGGCATCGTGCTGCTGTCGGTGCTGCCGATCGTCATCGAGTTCCTGCGCGCCCGCAGCAACGCCAAGAAGGCGCCCCCGGCGGCCCCTTCCGCGGACGAGCCGGAGGGCCACCCGGCCTCTCCCGCCACCGACGGCGGCGACGGCGGTCCGCAGCGCGGGCGGCACGCCCGGCGTTAGGGTCGCGTCAAAACATCGGCGCCGTCCTGGACAAAGCGCCCTTCGCTGCCCAGAGCGGTATTTCGGATCACTTACGATCGCCCCGTGCCCAAGCTGACCGAACTGCCGAAGCGCATACTGATCGGCCGCGCGCTTCGCAGCGACCGGCTGGGCGAGACGCTGCTCCCCAAGCGCGTCGCGCTCCCGGTCTTCGCCTCCGACCCGCTGTCCTCGGTCGCGTACGCCCCGGGCGAGGTGCTGATCGTCCTGTCGATCGCCGGCGTCGGCGCGTACACGTACAGCCCCTGGATCACCGCGGCCATCGTCGTGCTGATGGTCGTCGTCGTCGCCTCGTACCGCAAGACGGTGCACGCCTACCCCAGCGGCGGCGGCGACTACGAGGTCGCCACCACCAACCTCGGCCGCCGCGCCGGCCAGGTGGTGGCCAGCGCGCTGCTCGTCGACTACGTGCTGACCGTCGCGGTCTCGGTCTCCGCGGGCGTGGAGAACCTGGGCTCGGCCTGGGGGTTCGTCGCCGACAACAAGGTGCTGTGCGCGCTGATCGTCATCGGCCTGCTCACCACCATGAACCTGCGCGGCGTGAAGGAGTCGGGGACCCTCTTCGCGATCCCCACCTACGTCTTCGTCGGCAGCGTCCTCATCATGATCGCCTGGGGCGCCTTCCGCGCCCTCGCCCTCGACGACACGATGCGCGCACCCACCGCCGACCTGGAGGTCCACAGCGAGCACGCGGGCGGCCTCGCCGGCTTCGCGCTGGTCTTCCTGCTGCTACGGGCCTTCTCCTCCGGCTGCGCCGCGCTGACCGGCGTCGAGGCGATCAGCAACGGCGTGCCCGCCTTCCGCAAGCCCAAGAGCCGCAACGCGGCGACGACGCTGTCGATGATGGGGCTGCTGGCGATCGTCATGTTCGTCGGCATCATCATCCTCGCGCTCCACACCGACGTGCGGATGGCCGAGCGGCCCGCCGAGGACCTGCTGCGGAACGGCGAGGCGGTCGGCTCCGGCTTCATCCAGAACCCGGTGATCGCGCAGGTCGGCGCGGCGGTCTTCGGCGACGGCTCGCTGCCGTTCGTCATCCTGGCGGCGGCCACGGCGCTCGTGCTGTTCCTGGCCGCCAACACCGCGTACAACGGCTTCCCCGTGCTCGGCTCGATCCTTGCCCACGACCGGTTCCTGCCGCGCCAGTTGCACACCCGCGGCGACCGGCTGGCGTTCAGCAACGGCATCCTCTTCGTCGCCCTGCTCGCCGGTGCCCTCGTCTACGTGTTCAAGGCCGACTCCACCCGGCTGATCCAGCTCTACATCGTCGGCGTCTTCGTCTCCTTCACCTTCAGCCAGACCGGCATGGTGCGGCACTGGAACCGCGCGCTGACCACCGAGCACCGGCCCGACGCGCGCCGCCGCATCCTGCGGTCGCGGGCGATGAACGGCTTCGGCGCGGTGTTCTGCGCGCTGGTGCTGGTGGTCGTGCTGGTCACCAAGTTCAGCCACGGCGCGTGGATCGCGCTGGCCGGCATGCTCTTCTTCTACGTGGTGATGGCGGCCATCCGCCGCCACTACGACCGGGTCGCGCAGGAGGTCGCGGTCGCCGAGGGCGAGGAGGACGACGCCATGCCGCGCCCGGGGCACGTGCACTCCATCGTGCTCGTCTCCCAGTTGCACCGCCCGACGATGCGCGCACTGGCGTACGCGAAGCTCGTACGTTCCGACAAGCTGGAGGCGCTGACCATCGGGGTCG
The DNA here is from genome assembly GCF_042874195.1 of Streptomyces sp. NPDC004134. Taxonomy (NCBI): domain Bacteria; kingdom Bacillati; phylum Actinomycetota; class Actinomycetes; order Kitasatosporales; family Streptomycetaceae; genus Streptomyces; species Streptomyces sp. NPDC004134. The sequence continues at coordinate 187,779 of NZ_JBIAMS010000008.1, forward strand.
ACGCCGAGGAGACCAGGAAGCTCCAGCAGCAGTGGGTGGACAGCGAACTGGACGTGCCGCTGACCGTCATCGAGTCGCCCTACCGCGAGATCACCAGGCCGCTGATCGAGTACGTCAAGCGGCTGCGCCAGGAGAAGCCGGACACGGTGATCAGCGTCTACATCCCGGAGTACGTCGTCGGGCACTGGTACGAGCACCTGCTGCACAACCAGAGCGCGCTGCGGCTGAAGGCGCGGCTGCTGTTCACGCCCGGCGTGATGGTGACGTCGGTGCCGTACCAGCTCGGCTCCAGCGAGCGCGCCAAGCGGCGGGCGCGGCGCAGCGCGGAATGGCAGGCACCGGGTGCGGTGCGGGGTCCGGCGCCGGCGGGGGCGCGGAAGCGGCGGGAGCCTTCGGGGCGGGAGCCGGGGCGTTAGCGCCGCGGGCCGGGAGCGGGGGCGGTTGGGGGCGCGGGCACGGGCCGGGCCGGGTCAGCGGCCGTAGGTGTGCTTCCAGCGGCGGCGGTGCCGGCGGTCGCCCTGGCCGGCGCCGTTGACCTGGCCGAGGGCTTCGAGGGTGGCGCCGTTGTTCCAGGTGCCCAGGTAGTCGCGGTGGACGGCGATCAGGCCGTTCTGGCGCGCGTAGGCCAGCGACGGCCCGCTGAAGCCGGCGGTGGTGACGAAGGCGGCGACGTCGGCGCGGGTGTGGGTCCTGGCGCCGAGCAGGTCGCGCATGTCGCGTTCGGCGATCCGGCGGCTGGGCGCGTACCTCTTGCACTGGGTGATGAGCAGCCGGCCGTCGGGCAGGCGGGCCGTCACGTCGACGCCGTGGTCGCCGGACCGGCCGACGCGGTGGACGTCGGTGCAGCCGTCCCGGCGGAGCAGGCGCGCGACGTGCTCCTCGAACTCCTCGCCGGTCATGGCGTCGATCTCGGGGAGGGTACGGCGGCCGGCGCTGATCCGGTCGTGGGCGCGCCACTGGCGGTCGCCCCGGCGGATGCCGCGGTCGGTGCGCCAGAGCCAGGCGGCCGTCGCCGCGAGCGCGGCGGCGGCGAGGGCGCCGAGGACGTACGGCCAGAGCGTGGACCCGTACACGATGAGCAACGCCAGCGGGAGCGCGCCGCCGGCGAAGGCGCCCTTGAGCCGGGCCGCGCGTCGCCGCCGTGCGGCCGTGCGCCGTGGTCGTCGTGCCGCCATCGCCCGCCCCCGGATCTGTTGTCGGTGCTGTGACGTAGTGTGAGGAACGCGGCACCGGTCGTGAAGGGCGCGACTCGGCCAGTCCCGGAGGCAGTTGTCCGTCCGCCTCGGGTACGGGCCGTCCGGCCGTGCCCGGAGGCGCCGGACCCTGCGGTCCTGCTGTTCCGCCGTCACGGCCGTCCCGCCGTCACGGCCGTCCCGCCGTCCCGCCGTCCTTGCGGTCCAGCCGTGCTCAGAAGCCGCCGAAGCCGCCGTCCCCGAACCCCCCGCCGCCGAAGCCCCCGTCCCCGAAGCCGCCGCCGAAGTGACCCCCGCCGAAGCCGCCGTCGAAGTCGCCGGGGTCGAAGTCGGCGCCGGTGTGGTCCCCGCCCGCGTAGCCGCCCTCGCCCGTGCCGTCCGACGCCGCCCAGCCGCCCGCGGCGTACAGCGCCTGCCCCAGCACCGTGCCCACCAGCAGCCCCGGGAGGAGGCCGCCGCCGAAGTAGCCGCCCGCCCAGGGGGCGTACGCCGGGCCCGCGTTCCAGTACGGCTGCGGGCCGCGGGCGGTGTCGACCGTACGGATCACCGGCTCCTCGCCGGCGGCCAGCAGGTTCGCGTCCGCCGTGCATGCAGGTACGGTGCGCGACGCGGAGCCCGGCGGAGTCCACTCCACGTCGGCGGCCGAAGGGCCGTGGCGGGGGTCGAAGAAGCACGGGGGGCGGCGCTCGGGGAGGGCGGCGCCGGTGCGGCGGGCCTCCAGGGTCGCCAGCGCGAACCGCCCCTCCTCAAGCGCCTCCGTCACGCCGCGCACGTCGCGGGGGCCGCCGGCCGCGTCCAGCCGGGACTTGGCCTTCTCGTACGCGTCGAGCGCCTTCTGGTAGTCCCCGCGCGTCGCGTCGTCCGCGGCCGGGTCGGCGGGGTCGAAGGCGATACGGGTCATCTCCTCGCCGTACGCGGTGATGTCCTCGTCGACGACGGTGCGCAGCCGCGCCAGCTCCGCCCTGGCCTGTTCCGCGTCCCGCAGCCTGGCGCGCTGCCGGACGAACAGGACGCCGCCGACGAGCAGCAGGAGAACGACGCCGACCGTGAGGGCCCCGGTACCGCCGATGCCGGTGCTGTCGCCCCAGCCGGAGGGCGCGGACCCGCCGGCCTGCCCGGCGGCGTCCTCGGCGAAGGTGGCGAGCTGGTCGGTGGCGTCGCCGGGGTGGGCCCCGACGGCGGCGCGGCGGAGGTTGTCGACGGCGCGGGCGGACAGCACGCGGGCGTCGGCGGCGGCGCCGAAGCCGTTGCCGAGGCGGACGGCGTAGACGCCGGCGATGCCGGTGCGGGAGCGGAGGTTCGGCAGCACGTCGCGGGCGGCGACGCCCGAATCCGCGGGGAGCACGGCGACGAAGACGGGGCTGTCCTCGTCCTTGATCCGCGCGGCGAGCGCGTTGGCCCGGTCGACGGACATCTCGCCCCGGACGTCGGGGTGGACGTAGACGGGGCGATCGCGCAGCGCTTTGGCGGCGTCGCCTACGGGGTCCTGGGCGTGCGAGGGGGACGCCGTGAGGAGCGCGGCCAGCAGGGCGAGGAGCGGGGCCAGGAACCGGTGCATACCTGACATTCTTCTCGCGGCATGGGCGGACGCCACCCGGGTTCCGGCGGTTGCCGCGGGGGCGGTCCCGTACGGGCGGCTCGGCGGCTCGGCGGACCGGCGGATCGGCGCCCGCCGATCGGCGGGCGCCAGGTGGCCGCGGGCGCCAGGTGGCCGCGAGCGCCAGGTGGGCGGACGCCGGATGGGCAGGAGTCGGATGGGCCGGGGTGCCAGTCGGTGCGGCCGCGGTGTCAGAGGGGGCGCCTACCCTGGGGCGGGGGTTGCGGGGGACGTGGGTGGGGGTTGGTGGTGTAGTGATGGCGGGGGTCGCGGTCCGCCGTTACGTGCCGGCCCTCCTTACGTGCCGACCGTCACCGCGCCGTCCAGGTCGCACGCCTGGAGCCGGCCGCACATCCCGTACCGGGACGCCGCCCCCGTCCGCTGCACCGACGCCGTCCGCAGGTGGGCGCCGTCCGTGCGGAGCGCGGTCAGGTGGGCGTCCGTCGCCGCCGCGGCGGCGGCCGGGCCCCGTTCCCAGCGCTCGCGCCAGTCGTCCAGGTGCGGCCGTACCAGCTCCACCGCCCGCGCGTGGAACGCCTCCAGCGGCGCCGGGTCGCCCGCCCGTGCGGCCCCGGCCAGTTCGGCGAAGCCGGCCAGCGCCAGGTCGCGGCGCGCCTGCGCCGACTTCTCCGGCTCCGCCGGGTCGAGCGCGGCGGCGCGGGCGTAGGCGGCGTCGTCGCACAGGACGTCGGACGGGAAGGGGAAGACGGCGTCGCCGGCCTCGGGCAGGCCGGCGTTCTGCATGAGGACGAGGATGTCGAGCCGGCCGTCGCCGTTGACGAGCCGGTGGATGGTGCCGGGCGTGAACCAGACGACGGCGTCCTCGACCAGCTCGGTCTCGGCGTACCCGGAGGCGGTCAGGGTCTGCACGGCTCCGTGCCCGCCAAGGACGACGTACGCCTCGGTGCAGGCGAGGTGCAGATGCGGGGTGCCACCGCGGAGGCCGTCGGGGGCCTGCCAGTCGTAGACGCGGAGCCGGGAGACGCTGACGCCGCCGGGAAGGGGCGGAAGTGCGGGATCGGCCATGGCACCAGCATGACGCAAGCGCTTTCTACGGGCCAGCCCCCCGAACCGCCGGATCTGCCGCCCGGTCGCGCCACGCCCCGGGTGGCGGGCCCGCGGGCGCTCCGTCGGCGGGCAGTTCTGTCGGCGGGGCGGCCTACCCTTGGGCGGGCGTGCGGGGGATATAGCGGGGGATGTTCCGGGTGTTCTGTGGGCGCCGGGTGCTCTGCGTGCCGGGTGCACGGTGTGTCCGGAGTGCCAGGTGGGCCGGGTGTACTGCGTGTGTGGTGTCGGAGGTGGCCGGGTGGCGGGCTTTCCCCACTACGCCGGCTGGACCAGCGTGTATCCCTCGTCCAGCAGCCGCGGCAGGTAGTACTCCAACGCCCGTACCGTCGCCCACCTGTCGCCCCCGCCGTCGTGCGCCAGCACGATCGCGCCCGCGTGCGCCTTCCTGAGCACGGTCCTCTCGATGAACGCCTGGTCGCGGTGGTCCCAGTCGAGCGTGTCGATGTCCCACTGGAAGGGCTCCATCTGCAGTTGCGCGCAGATCTCCAGGCTCGGCCCGTGCCACATCCCGTACGGCGCCCGCGCCACCCGCGGCGGCGCACCCAGCTCCCTCGCGACCAGCTCGCAGGTCTGCTCCAGCTCGTCGCGCACCCGCGGTGTGCTGATCAGGTCGAGCTGCGGGTGGCTGTAGGAGTGGTTGCCGACGACGTGGCCCTCGGCGGCGATCCGGCGCAGCACGTCGCGGTTCCAGGGGATGTTCTCGCCGATGACGAAGAACGTCGCGCGTGCCCCGTGGCGGCGCAGGATCCGCAGGATCTCCGGCGTCTGCGTGGCGTGCGGGCCGTCGTCGAAGGTGAGCGCGATCTTCTTGCCGGTCTCCCGGAGCGTGGTGTGCGGTGCCGCGCGTACCGCGACCGGCCGGGTCGGTCCCGTGATACGGGCCATCCCGCCGGACGTCGTCATCGGCGCGGTGCCGGCGCGGCCGGCGGCCGGGCGCAGCCCGTACGAGGCGCGGCCGAGCGGCTTCCCGTCGGCCAGCCCCGTCCGGGCGGCCGCCGTCCCCGACCTGGGGGCGTGCGCGTCGGGGGCGAGGGCGAGCTGGTACGCGCCGAGCAGGCCCAGGCAGAGCGCGGTGCGCCGGGGGACCCCCCGCGTGGGGTATTTGTCATATTTCATGACCAACTGGTCTCACGAGGGGGAGCCAGGGCCGGTCAGCGACACGGGCCGCCGCGGCGAAGCACCGGATCGGGCCCCGGCGAGTGGCGGGGGGATCCGGAACGCGGTAGCAACGGGGGCGTCTTGTGTGCCTCGGCCCTCCGCGGGGGCCGCTCGCGCGGGCGTCGTACGGCGATGGTCCACGGGCCGCGGCCCGGCCGCCGACGGCGGGTCGCCGGAGGCGGGACGGCCCTCCCGCTACGCCGAATGGCCCAGGTCGGGCCCCTTCCACAGCGTGCCGGGGCCCGGACCGGGCTTCACTGGAAGCGTCGATAACGGAGCCGGAGCCGGAGCCGGAGTCCGGAGCGCGGCCGTCACGAGGGCCCGCCGGACCGTCCCCGTGCCGAATGCGAGCTGAGGAGAAACGCCGTGCGGGCGACGTTCACGCTGGGGCGCATCGCCGGGATCCGGGTCGGGGTCCACTGGAGCGTGGTCCTGATCTTCGGCATCATCCTGGTCGGCCTCGCGCAGGGGCAGCTCCCGGACTCCGATCCGGGCCGTCCGCGCGCGCTGTACTGGGCGGCGGGCCTGGTGGCAGCCGTGGTCTTCTTCGTCTCCCTGCTCGCCCACGAGCTGGCGCACGCCGTCGTCGCGCGGCGCAACGGCGTCGACGTGGACGACATCGTGCTGTGGCTGCTCGGCGGGGTGGCCCGGCTGAAGTCGGAGGCGTCGAGCCCGGGGGCGGAGTTGCGGATCGCGGGGGTCGGCCCCCTGGTCAGCCTCGTGCTGGGCGGGATCTTCGCGCTGGCCACCTGGCTCCTGCACCATGCGTCCGCACCGGAACTGGTGGTGCAGGTGATGGCCTGGCTGGCGGGCATCAACCTGCTGCTCGCCGTCTTCAACTCCCTGCCCGCCGCGCCGCTGGACGGCGGGCGGCTGCTGCGCGCGCTGCTGTGGTGGCGTACGGGGGACCGGCTGCGGGCGACCGCCGGGGCCACCGCCGCGGGCCGTGCGCTCGGCTGGCTGCTCATCGTGCTGGGGTTCGTGTGGTTCCTGAGAGGTGGCGGGTTCAGCGGGCTCTGGCTGGCGCTGATCGGCTGGTTCCTCATCGGGGCGGCCACCGCCGAGAGCCGGCAGGCGCAGTTGCGCGGCGTGCTCTCCGGTGTCCCCGTACGGAACGCCATGACGGCGGATCCGGTCGTCGTGCCCGCGACCCTGGACGTCGCGCACCTGCTGGACAACCCGATGTACCGGCACTCGGCGTTCCCGGTCCTCGGCAGGGACGGGGAGCCGGTCGGCCTGGTGACGCTGCGCGGCGCCAGGCACGTACGGCCCGACCACGGCGGGACGGTGAGCGTGGCCGAGGTGATGGTGCCGCTGGCGCAGCTCATCGTCGTGGGACCGGACGACTCCCTGGCCGATCTGCTGCCCCGCATGTCGCCGGGGCCCGAGCACCGCGTCCTGGTCACCGAGGAGGGCAGGCTCGTCGGGATCCTGTCGCTGTCGGACATCAGCCGGACAGTGAGATACCTGGCGGAGACCACCCCACGCGCGAGACAGGGCCCCTGACCGCCCGCCGGCTCCTCGTACGCCATGACCGTGTACGCCATGACCCTGTACGTCGTGACCGTGCACGGCATGACCGTGTACGCCGCACCCCTGCGAGGCCGTGCGGTGGTGTCGCTCACAGTTCACCGGTCGCGGGTCCGGTGCCGCGCGACGGCGCGGTTACCCTGGCGTCGCTCCCGTACCTCCTGACCGCAGGCGAGGCCGCACGTGTTCCGGACGATGCTGAAGTCCAAGATCCACCGCGCCACCGTGACCCAGGCCGACCTGCACTACGTCGGGTCCCTCACCGTCGACGAGGACCTCATGGAGGCCGCGGACCTGCTGGCCGGCGAGCAGGTCGACGTCGTCGACATCGACAACGGCGCCCGCCTCACCACCTACGTCATCCCCGGCCCCCGCGGCAGCGGCGTGATCGGCATCAACGGCGCGGCGGCCCGGCTGGTCAGCCCCGGCGACCTGGTGATCGTCATCAGCTACGCGACCGTTGCCGACGCGGAGGCGAAGGCGCTGCTGCCGCGGATCGTCTTCGTGGACGGCGACAACCGCCCCGTCCGGCACGGCACCGACCCGGCCGAGGCGCTGCCCGGCACGGCAACGGTGCGGGGCGACTCCGTGGCCGGCGACTGAGCGGGAGTCACCGGCGGGGCCGCCCCGCACCGTGTCGGGCACAGCGGGCGGCGCCGCGGCCGCCCGCCGTCGTGCGCGCGGGCCTCAGGAACGGCCCGCCTCGATGTCCAGCGTGATCTTGATCTTGTCGCTGACCGCCGCGCCGGCCGCGCCGCCGGTCACGCCGTAGTCGGAGCGGCTGATCTCCGTGCTCGCGGAGAACCCGACGACCTTGCTGCCCTCCTGCTGGCCCGGCGCGAAGCCGCCGACCTCGGTCTCCAGGGTCACGGGGCGGGTCACGCCGCGCAGGGACAGGTCGCCGTCGATCAGGTAGACGCCGTCCTTCTCGCGGATCCCGGTGGACTTGAAGGTCATCTCGGGGTACGTCTCGACGTCCAGGAAGTCCGCCGTGCGTACGTGGTCGTCACGCATGTCGTTGCGCGTGTTGACCGACGTGGTCTGGATGACCGCGTTGACCTCGGACTGCAGCGGGTCCTCGTGGGTCACGATGGTGCCCTCGACATGGTCGAACGTGCCGCGGACCCGCGTGACGCCCAGGTGCCGGACGACGAAGGAGACGTCGGAGTGCACCGGGTCGATCGTCCAGGTGCCGGTCTCGTAAGCGGGGATCCGGTCGGCGTGAGTGGTCATGGGGATATGCCTCTTCCGTAGCGGTGCCCACCACTGGGCAAGTGGTTGAACTTTCACCCAAAACTCTAGCACTCTCTGGTTGAGGACTCAACTATAGGTATGCTGGACACATGAACGACGTACGCTGGCTCACCGAGGACGAACAGCGGATATGGCGCCTCTTCATGGACGCGGTCCGTGACTTCAACGCGCATCTGGACCGCCAGTTGCGGCGCGATTCCGGGATGCCCGTGGCGTACTACGAGATCCTGGTGCACCTCTCCGAGGCCCCCGGGCGCAGCCTGCGCATGAGCCAGCTCGCCGAGCTGTGCCGCTCCTCGCGCAGCCGGCTGTCGCACGCGGTGGCGGCCCTGGAGAAGGCGGGGTACGTGTCCCGCTGCACCACCGACGCCGACCGCCGCGGGTCCGTGGCGCAGCTCACCGACGCCGGGTTCGCCGTGCTGGAGGCGGCTGCCCCGGCGCATGTGACCGAGGTGCGCAAGCATCTCTTCGACGTGCTCACGCCCGAGCAGCAGCAGAAGCTCGGCGAGATCAGCGGCGCGGTGAAGGACGGGCTGCGGCCGATCTGCGCGCAGGCGCGGGCCGAGGACGGGCAGGACGAGCAGGACGGGGAGGACGCAGCGGCCGCGGCGGACAGCGCGGCCGCGGCGGACACCGCCGCGGGCGAGGCGCGGGAAGCCGTCACGGAAGCCTGACGCCGGCCGCTGCCTCCCGCCCGCCGCGGTGCCCGCCGCCGCGCGGGTGCCCGCCCCGCCGCCGGGGAGCACCGGTGCGGAGCGGGCAGGGTGCGTACGCCTTACCCGGAGAGCGTCCACACCGCGTGCGCGAGCGCGTCGCTGTTCCGGTTCAGCGCCGTGTCGTTCACGTTCGACGTGGTGTCGCAGGAGCTGTGGTAGCAGCGGTCGAATGCCTGGCCGGCCGTGCCGCCCCACTTCGCCGCCTGCGCCGACGACTTCGTCCGGCTCGCGCCCGTGAACAGCCCGCCGACCGGCACGCCCACGTTCTTGAACGCCGCGTGGTCGGACCGGCCGTCGCCCTCGGTCTCGATCTCGGTCGGGACGCCGAGGCCGGCGTAGTAGTCCTTGAAGACCTTCTCGATCTGCGGGTCGTCGTCGTAGACGAAGTACCCGGGGTTGGGCGAGCCGATCATGTCGAAGTTCAGATAGCCGGAGAGCGCGGCGCGGTCGGCGGCCGGCAGGTTGCTGACGTAGTACCGGGAGCCGACCAGGCCCAGTTCTTCGGCGCCCCACCAGGCGAAGCGCAGGTGCTCGCGCGGCTGGTAGCCGGACCGGGCGACGGCCAGCGCGGTCTCCAGGACGGCGGCGGAGCCGGTGCCGTTGTCGTTGATGCCGGCCCCCGAGGAGACCGAGTCGAGGTGCGCGCCGGCCATGAGGACCTGGTTCGCGTCGCCGCCGGGCCAGTCGGCGATGAGGTTGTAGCCGGTGCCGCCGCCGGCGCTGAACTGCTGGATCCTGGTGGTGAATCCGGCGGCGTCCAGCTTGCCCTTCACGTAGTCGAGCGAGGCGCGGTAGCCGGGGCGGCCGTGGGCGCGGTTGCCGCCGTTGGCGGCGGCGATGGACTGGAACTGCGACAGGTGCGCCTTGACGTTCGCGACGGGTATGTCCGGCGCCTGCTCGGGCGCGACGCGCGCCGCGGGCGCGGCGGTTGCGCTGCCGGACGCGGGCCGCGCCGCGGGTTCCGCGGCGACCGCGACCGGCACGAGCAGCGCGGTCAGCAGCCCGCCGGTGAGGAGCGCGGCGGCCGGCCGCGACCTGAGGCGTGCACGACGGAGGGGCATGGGTGCTCCCAACGGTGGGGGATTGTCGTGCACATGAGGCTGGCGGAGCTGTTGAGGCCGCGTCAAGAACCCATTCGGTCGCGCAAAACCGGTTATCGGACAGGTGGTGTACGCGGCCACCCGCCGTCGTACGCAGCCGCGCCCGGTCCCGCGCCCGGTCCCGCACCCGCTCCCGCGCCCCGCCGTACGCCGCCGGGCCCGCCCCCGCGCCGCCGCCCGCCCCGGTTCGCACGACCCCGCCGACCGTCCTGACCGGCGCCGGGCCCCCGCCCCCGTATCGTCTCTGGCTATGAACATCATGGGAGTCGACATCGGCGGCTCGGGCATCAAAGGCGCCCCGGCCGACCTGGACACGGGCGCCCTCGCGGAGGAGCGGCACAAGGTGCTCACCCCGCACCCCTCGCCCCCCGACGCCGTCGCCGACGGCGTCGCCGCGGTCGTCGAGTACTTCGCCGGGTACGAAGGGCCGGTCGGCGTCACCTTCCCCGGGGTCGTCACCGACGGCGTCGTGCGCACCGCCGCCAACGTCGACAAGAGCTGGGTCGACGTCGACGCCGCCGCCCTCCTCGGCAACCGCCTCGGCCGCCCCGTCCACGTCGTCAACGACGCCGACGCCGCCGGCATCGCCGAGCTGACGTTCGGCGCCGCCCGCGGCCGTACCGGCACCGTCATCGTGCTGACCTTCGGCACCGGCATCGGCAGCGCCGTCTTCACCGGCGGCCGGCTCGTCCCCAACACCGAGCTGGGCCACCTGGAACTGCACGGCCACGAGGCGGAGAAGCGCGCCTCCGCCAAGGAGCGCGAGGACAAGGACCTGAGCTGGAAGCACTGGGCCCACCGGGTGCAGCACTATCTCGCCCATCTGGAGATGCTCTTCTCGCCCGAACTGTTCGTCATCGGCGGCGGCGTGAGCCGCAAGGCGGACAAGTTCCTCGACGACATCACCGGCATCCGCGCCGACGTCGTCCCCGCCGAGCTGCAGAACAACGCGGGCATCGTCGGCGCCGCGATGGCCGCCGCCGCGGCCGCGCGCTGACTCCGCCGGTCCCCGGCGCTCCGGCCGCTCTCCCCTATGGTGAGTGGGTTCTGCACACGGAACGTAGGGAGAAGGTGACCGCACGTGCTCGACGAACGGGTGGAGACGCCCGCGGAAGGCGGCGGCGCACCGGGGCGCTCACCGCGCACCGACGCGGTGGTCTTCGGCGTCGCCGCCGCGCTGACGCTGGCGTTCGTGATCTGGGGCGCGGTGGCGACGGACTCCCTGGAGGACGTCTCCACGTCCCTGCTCAACGACACGATGCACTACGGCGGTTGGGCCTTCGTGCTCGCCGCCTCCGGCTTCGTGATCTTCGCGCTGTGGCTGGCCTTCAGCCGCTACGGGCGCATCACCCTCGGCCGGGAGGGCGAGCCGCCGGAGTTCCGCACGGTGTCGTGGGTGGCGATGATGTTCAGCGCCGGCATGGGCATCGGCCTGATGTTCTACGGCGTGAACGAGCCCCTCGCGCACTTCGCCACCCCGCCGCCTGACACCGTCTCCGCCAGCGCCGGTGCCGCCTCGCGGATGGAGGTCGCGATGGCGACCACCCTCTTCCACTGGACGCTGCACCCCTGGGCCATCTACGCCGCCGTCGGCCTCGCCATGGCGTACAGCGTCTTCCGCCGCAACCGCCGGCAGACCATCAGCGCCGTCTTCACCCCGCTCATCGGCCCGCGGCACGCCAACGGCGGCGTCGGCAAGGTCATCGACATCCTCGCCATCTTCGCCACCCTCTTCGGCTCCGCCGCCTCGCTGGGGCTCGGCGCGCTGCAGATCGGCAGCGGCGTCAAGGAGGTCGGCTGGACGTCGGAGGAGGTCGGCGAGGGGCTGCTGATCCTCGTCATCGGCGTGCTCACCATCGCGTTCGTCGCCTCCGCGGTCTCCGGCATCGAGCGGGGCATCCAGTGGCTGTCGAACATCAACATGGTGCTCGCCGTGGTGCTCGCCGTGTTCGTCTTCATCGCGGGACCGACGATCCTGATCCTCGACCTCATCCCGACGTCGATCGGGTCGTTCTTCGCCGAACTGCCGCAGATGATGGCGCGTACGGAGGCCAGCGGCGGCTCGGACGTCGCCGGCTGGCTGTCGGGCTGGACGGTCTTCTACTGGGCGTGGTGGATCTCGTGGACGCCGTTCGTCGGCATGTTCATCGCGCGCATCAGCCGGGGGCGCACCATCAGGCAGTTCGTCGGCGGCGTGATCCTCGTGCCCAGCGTGGTCAGCCTCCTGTGGTTCTGCATCCTCGGCGGCACGGCGATGCAGCAGGAGGCCCACGGGGCGGGCATCACCGAGGAGTCGACGCAGGAGGGGCAGTTGTTCGCGGTGCTGAACGCGTACCCGATCGCCGGCGTCACGACGCTCCTGGTGATGGTCCTCGTCGGCATCTTCTTCGTCTCCGGCGCGGACGCCGCGTCGATCGTGATGGGTGCGCTGTCGCAGAAGGGCACGCTGGAGCCGACGCGCATGGTGGTCGTGGTCTGGGGCGTGCTGACCGGTGCGGTCGCCGCCGTCATGCTGCTGGTCGGGGGCGGCGGGGACGCCGCGCTGACCGGCCTGAAGAACCTCACGATCCTCGTCGCGGTGCCGTTCACGCTGGTGATGATCGGGCTGTGCGTGGCGCTGATGCGCGATCTGCGGCACGACGAGCTGATCCTCATCGGCGAGGCGGGCGAGCAGGCGGTCGAGACGGCGGTACGGGCCGGACACCAGCACTACGACGGGGAGTTCGAGCTGCAGATCCGCGGGCTCGCGCGGCGGCTGCGGGGCGGCCGGGGCACGGGCCGCGACCGCGGCGAAGGCGAAGGCGAAGGCGACGGCGGGGACGGGGGCCCGGCGCCGGGCCCGGAGGACGGGCGGCCCGCGGACTGACCAGCGGGGCCCGGGGCCCGGCGCGTACGAGCCGGAAGCCCGGCCCGTACGCGCCGGGACTCCCGGCAGGGGTCAACCGACCGGTGGACCCCCGGTTCCACCGGTCGCGGCTGTCGGCGGCGGGGCCCCGATCGCGAGCATTTCCGTATGAGAAATCTCCCTGTCCGTACGGCCCGTTGGAGTGCCCGGCACCCGTGGCGCGCGATCGTCGGCTGGTTCGTCTTCGTCGCACTCTGCTTCGGCGCCGGCATGTCCGTCGGCAGCAACCCCGCCACCACCGAGGACTTCCGGGTCGGCGAGGCCGGCCGCGCCGAGCAGATGGCGACCGAGGGCGGCCTCCAGCGCAAGCCCACGGAACACGTCCTCATCCGCGCCGAATCCGGCCGCTCCCTCGACCTCGCCGCCGCCCGCGCCGCGGCCCGCGACGTCACCGACCGGATGGAGCGGCTGCCGGAAGTGGCGTCCGTCGCCGCACCCGTACGCTCCGCGGACGGCGCCGCGCTGCGGGTGCCGGTCGTGTTGAAGGGTGCCGAGCTGGACGGCAAGGACAACGTCGGGCCGCTGCTGGAGCAGACGGAAGAGGTGGCCGCGGCCCACCCCGGCGTCGTCGTCGAGGAGACCGGCTCGCCCGCGATCAGCCAGGGCGTCAACGACCAGCGGGGCGAGGACCTGGCGCTCTCCGAACGCATCGCACTGCCCGTCACGCTCGTCACGCTGCTCGTCGTCTTCGGGTCCGTCGTCATGGCCGGCGTGCCGCTGCTGCTGGCACTCACGTCGATCGCCGCGGCGCTCGGTCTGTCCATGGTGACGTCCCACCTGCTGCCCGACCCCGGCGTCGGCACCAACATGATCCTGCTCATCGGCCTTGCGGTCGGCGTCGACTACACGCTCTTCTACCTCAAGCGGGAGCGTGAGGAGCGTGCCCGCGCGGGCGGGCGGCTGTCGTCCGCCGCCCTCGTCGAACTGGCGGCGGCGACCGCGGGGCGGGCCATCGTCGTGTCGGGCCTCGCCGTCATCGTCTCCACCGCCACCCTCTACCTCGCCACCGACGTCATCTTCTCCTCCCTCGCCACCGGCACCATCCTCGTCGTGGCCGTCGCCGTCGCCAGCTCCCTGACGGCGCTGCCCGCGCTGCTCGTGACCCTCGGCCGCCGCACCGAACGGAAGGCAGCCCGCCGGGCCGAACGCCGCGCCGCCCGCGGGCCGGCCCGCCGTCCGCGGCGGGACCGCCCCGAGCACGGACGGATACTCGCCGCCCTGCTGCGGCCCGCGGAGCGCCGCCCCGCCGCCACCCTGGTCGTCTCCGTGCTGGCCATGCTCGCGCTCGCCGCGCCCGCGCTCGGCATGAAGCTCGTGGACCCCGGCAAGGACACGTTCTCCCGCGACATCCCGGCCATGCAGACGTACGACCGGCTGACCGCCGCCTTCCCCGAGCTGAAGGTGCAGCACGAGGTCGTCGCCCAGGCCGCCCCCGAGCGCGCCCCCGAGGTCCGGCGGGCACTGGCGGAGCTGGGCCGGCAGGCCGCGGAGGACCCGCTGTTCGTCAGGGACGCCGGGCCGGCGGTACGCACCTCACCGGACGGCCGGACCAGCGTGCTCGTGCTCTCCGTACCCCACTTCGCCAACTCCGGGCCCGCGAAGGACTCCCTGACGCACCTGCGAGACGACCACGTGCCCGCCACCGTCGGGCAACTGGCCGGCGTCGAGACCGCCGTCAGCGGCGACGTCGCCCGCGGCACCGACTACGTCGAGCACGAGCGCGGCAAGCTGCCCCTGGTCATCGGTGCCCTGCTGCTGGTCACCTTCCTGCTGACGCTGATCGCGTTCCGCTCGGTCGTCATCGGGCTGCTCGGCGTCGTGCTGAACCTGCTCTCCGCCGCCGCCGCGCTCGGCGCGCTCGTCGTCGTCTTCCAGGGCACGTGGGCCGAGGGGCTGCTCGACTTCGACTCGATGGGCGCGATCGCCTCCCGGGTGCCGCTGTTCCTCTTCGTGATCCTCTTCGGTCTCTCGATGGACTACCAGGTGTTCGTCGTCAGCCGCATCAAGGAGGCCAGGGACGCCGGGATACCGGCGCGGGAGGCGGTGATCGCGGGCATCGGGGCGTCGGCGAAGGTCGTGACCAGCGCGGCGGTCGTGATGGTCACCGTGTTCTCCGGGTTCGTCGCGCTGCATCTGACCGAGATGAAGCAGATGGGCTTCTGCCTGGCGCTGGCCGTGCTGCTCGACGCGGTGGTGATCCGGCTGATGGTGCTGCCCGCGGCCCTGCTGCTCCTCGGTGAGCGGGCCTGGCGGCCGGTGCGGCGCCTGCCCGCCCCGCCCGAGCCGGTGGCCCCCGCGTTCGAGAACGTACGCTGACCAGCATGCTCCCCAGGCCACGGCGCGGCGACCCCCTCTGGATCTGGCTGCTCCACGGCTGGGACGTCTTCTCCTGGGCGATCATCGGTCTGCTGACCCTGGCCACCCTGCTGGGAGACGTCCCGGCCGGCGACCGGTACGGGTCGCTCGCGCTCCTGGCCGTGCTCGCCCTCGGCTACGCAGCCGTACGCCGGGGGCAGCGGAACACCGTGCGGCTCGCGTCCGGCTACCTGGTCGTGCTGATCGTCGTGGTGGGGCTGCTGTCGTGGCTCCGCGACGGTTTCGGCGTGCTGTACACGGTGACGCTCTCGCAGTTCGTGATCTTCGCGAACACCCCGCGGTCCGCCATCGTCCACAGCGGCCTCGGCGCCCTCGCGATCACCCTCGGCGGCTCCCTGCGCCAGGGCTGGGGCGTCGACAGCCTCGCCACCAACGCCACCTCGTCCGTTGCCGTCTACGCGGTAGGCGTGGTGATGGCGCTGGTGACCCCCCGTGCGCTGGCGGTACGCGACGAGCGCGCCCGGCTGCGCCGCCGGCTGGCCGACGCCGAGCAGCAGCTCGTGGAGGCGCAGAAGAGACAGGGCGCCGCCGAGGAACGGGAGCGAATCGCGCGGGAGATCCACGACACCCTGGCGCAGGGCTTCGCCTCGATCGTCGTACTCGCGGAGGCGGCGCGCGCGGGGCTGGCCGCCGAGCCCGCCAAGAGCGCGCAGCAGTTGCAGTCCATCGAACGCACCGCCCGCGAGAACCTCGCCGAGGCCCGCGTCCTTGTCGGCGCGGCCCCGCGCGACGGTGTCGCCGCCGGCTCGGTCGCCACCACGCTGCGCCGCACCCTGGACCGCTTCGTCGAAGACACCGGACTCACGGTCGAAGCCGAACTGCCGGACGTCGACTGCGACCAGCCGACCCGGATCGCGCTGCTGCGCTGCACGCAGGAGTCGCTGGCCAACGTGCGCAAGCACGCGGCGGCGTCGACGGTCGGAGTGGTGCTGACGGCGGGGCCTGAGGGCATCGAGCTGGAGATCACCGACGACGGGAAGGGGTTCGTGCCGGGACCGGCGGCGCGAGGCGCGACGGACGACGGCAGCGCCGGCGACGGCGGGCGGGACGGCGCGGTGCCCGCGGGGGGCTTCGGGCTCGGCGGAATGCGCCGGCGGCTCGCCGAGTTCGGCGGCGAGCTGACCGTCACCAGCTCGCCAGGCGACGGCACCCGCATACTGGTCACCGTGCCAGTGCCAGTGCCAGTGCCAGTGCCAGTGCCAGAGCCCGTGCCCGTGACCGCCGCGGTCGGCGCCGTCGCGGACCGACCCCTCCTCGACGTGCCGTCCGCGGACGGATCGCCTTCCGGCGGTTCTCCCGCGGACGTGTCGCCGACGACCGGAACAGCCACGGACGGACAGGTCTGACATGACGACGACACCCACTCCCGCCGCGCCGCTGCGCGTGATCGTGGCCGACGACCACACCGTGATGCGCACCGGTCTCGTCGCGCTGCTCGCCGCCGAGCCCAGCATCGAGGTCGTCGGCGAGGCCGGCGACGGCCGCGAGGCCGTCGCCCTCGTCGCCCGCCTCGACCCCGACGTCGCCCTGCTCGACCTGCGGATGCCGCGGCTCGACGGTGTCGGCGCCACCGCCGCGATCGTCGCGGCGGCGGCGCGTACCCGGGTGCTGATCCTCACCACGTACGACACGGACAGCGAGATCGAGCGCGCCGTCGAGGCCGGTGCCACCGGCTATCTGCTGAAGGACGCCACCCGCGCCCAGTTGGTCGACGCCATCCACGCCGCCTCCCGCGGGGAGACGGTCCTCGCGCCCCGCGTGGCCCAGCGCCTGGTCGCGAAGATGCGCAGCCCGGCCCCGGTGACGCTCACGCCGCGCGAGTCCGAGGTACTGGCGGGCGTGGCCGAGGGGCTGTCGAACGCGGAGATCGGCAAGCGCCTGTTCATCGGCGAGGCCACCGTGAAGACGCACCTGCTGCGCATCTTCGCCAAGCTCGACGTCAGCGACCGTACGCGCGCGGTCGTCGTCGCCCTGGAGAGCGGCCTGCTGCCGGGCCGTTGAGACCCGAAGTCCGCGCCGGCTCCCGACCCGACCCCTTCCTGGTTCCGCGCCGCGCGCGCACAATGCGGTCGAGACCGCCGCCGCCCGGAAGGCAGGGACCCGTGAGCCGACGCCGTACCGCACCTCCGTTACGCACCATCGCCACCGCCGCCGTCCTCGCCGTGCTCGGCGCGCTGCTGACCGTGCTCGCCCCGCCCGTCTCGGCGTCCGCACCGCCGCAGCCCGCCGCGGCGACCGCGGTGCGCGGCGGCGAGGCGCTGTACGGGCCCTCGTTCGCCTGCACCCTGGGCTTCAACGCCGTGAGCGGCGGCACCACGTACGGCATCATCGCCGGCCACTGCGCCGACGTCGGCAGCACATGGGCCGTCGACACGGACGGCGGCCGGGTGTCCGTCGGCACGACCGCGGGAGCGGTCTTCCCCGGCAGCGACTACGGCATCGTCCGCTACACCAACACCTCCGTCTCGTACCCCGGCGAGGTCAAGGGCAGCGGCGGCGCCCCGGTGGACATCACCGGTGCCGCCGACCCTGCGCCCGGCATGTCGCTGTGCCACTACGGGCGCGTCGGCGGCTACCGCTGCGGCACGGTCCAGGCGGTCAACCTCACCGTGAACTTCCCCGGCGGGGCCGTCTCCGGGCTGTTCCGCTCCAACATCTGCTCGGAGCCCGGCGACACCGGCGGACCGGCGTTCTCCGGCGGCCGGGCGGTCGGCATCATCGTCGGCAGCAGCGGCAACTGCACCAGCGGCGGCGTGACGTACTACCAGCCCATCAAGGAGATCCTGGCGGTCTACGGGCTCACGCTGTCGTAGCCGCGGGCGTACGGGCGAGGAGGTCGCGCAGCGCCGCGGCCACCTCGTCCGGCGCCTCCTCGGCCATGAAGTGGCCGCAGGTCACGGTGGCGTGCCGCAGGTCGGGGGCCCAGGCGCGCCACCGCGCGGCGGCGTCGAAGCCGAGCGCGGCGCCCCAGTCCTGCTGGAGGACGGCGACCGGCATGCGGAGCGAGTTGCCGGCGTCGCGGTCGGCGGTGTCGTGCTCGACGTCGATGCCCGCGGAGGCGCGGTAGTCCGCCACGATCGACGGCACCGCTGCGCGGGACGCGGCCAGATACGCGGCGCGTACCTCGGCGGGGATGGCGTCCGCGCCGCCGGACCAGATGTCGAGGAAGTGGCCGAAGAACGCGTCCGGGGCGGCGGCGATCATCTCCTCGGGCAGGCCGGGCGGTTGCGCCATCAGGTACAGGTGGAAGCCGACCGCGGCCGTCACCCCGTGCATCACGTCCCACATGTCGAGCGTCGGCAGCACGTCCAGGCACGCGAGGTGGGTCACCGCGTCCGGGTGGTCGAGGCCCGCGCGGAACGCCACCAGCGCGCCGCGGTCGTGCCCAACGAGGGCGAAGCGGTCGTGCCCCAGCGCGCGGGCGAGCGCCACGACGTCCCCGGCCATCGTGCGCTTCGCGTACGTGCCGCCGCCGGACCCGCCCGCTGCCTCGGCCGGCTTGTCGCTGGCCCCGTAGCCGCGCAGGTCGGGGCAGATGACGGTGTGGTCGGCGGCGAGCCGGGCGGCGACGTGCCGCCACATGAGGTGGGTCTGCGGGAAGCCGTGCAGCAGCACGACGGGGCTGCCGTCGGGGTTGCCGCCGACGGCGGCGCTGAGGGCGACACCGTCGGCGACGGTGACGCGGCGGTAGTCGAAGCCGGGGATGCGGGGGGACATCGGGGGATTCCCTTCGTAGCCGATCGTTGCCCCCAGCGTGCGCGGCGCGGATGAGCAGCGGATGAGCGCGCTGTACGGTGGCGCCCGGCGGGGCCCGGGCGGGGCCGGGGCCGGGTCTGGAGAGGTGGTCGGCGGTGCGGGTCCTTTTCGGCGTACTGGGGCCGGTGACGGCCTGGGACGGCGACGGGGCCGGGTCCTCCGGCGACGGGCCCTCCGGCGACGGGGACGGTGCCGCGGAGGGCGGCACGATCGCGCTGAGGGGGCCGCGGCACCGGGCCGTACTCGCCCGCCTGATCGTCGCGCGCCGCCGCGTCGTCCCCGTCGGCCTGCTGGCCGACGACCTGTGGACCGACCCGCCCGCGGACGCCGTGGGCACGGTGCGCACCTTCGTCGCCGCGCTGCGCCGCGCCCTCGAACCCGGCCGCCCGCCGCGCGCGCCCGCGCGGCTGCTGGTCACACAGGGCCCGGGGTACGCGCTGCGCGCCGAACCGGACGCCGTCGACGCGTGGCGCTTCGAGGCGGCGGTGGCCGCGGCGGGGTCCCTGCCGCCGGGCGAGGCCGTGGCGCGGCTGGAACAGGCGCTGGGCTGGTGGCGCGGCCCCGCGTACGCGGAGTTCGCCGACCTGCCGTGGGCCCGGACCGAGCGCTCCCGCCTCGCCGACCTGCGTCTGCACGCCGTCGAGTTGCACGCGGAGGCCCGGCTGTCGCTGGGCCGCGCCGCCGAGACCGCGGCGGACCTGGACGCCCACGTGGCGGAGCACCCCTGGCGGGAGGACGCCTGGCGGCTGCTGGCCCTGGCGCTGTACCGCGCGGGCCGCCAGGTGGACGCGCTCGCGGTGCTGCGCCGGGCGCGCACGATGCTGGGCGAGCAGTTGGGCGTGGACCCGGGCCCGGCACTGCGGCGGCTGGAGACGGACATCCTGGCGCAGGCAGACCACTTGGAGGGCCCGGGCGGGCCGGGGCACGGTGGTGGTCCGGCGCCGGGCGCCGGTGCCGGGGGCACGGACGGCCGTGGCGGTTCGGCTCGTGACGGTGGCGTGGGCGGCGAGCGGGACGGCGTGGCTGCCGGTGGCGGTGAAGGGGAGGAGGCACGGCGGGTCTGGGCCGAGGCGGCGGCCGCGTACGACCGGGCCGTCGCCGGCGGGGCGCGGGCCCGGCTGGAGTCCACCGTCGGGCTGCTGCGCAGCCTCGCCGTCACCGGGGGCGGCGGCCTCCAGGCCGCGCGGCGGCACCGGGTGGCGGCCGTCGAGGCGGCCGAGGAGTCGGGCGACCCGGAGCTGACCGCCCGGGTCATCGGCGCGTACGACGTGCCCGCCGTCTGGACCCGCGTCGACGACCCGGAGCAGGCCGCCCGTGTCGTGGCCGCCGCCGAGCGAGCCCTCGCCGCGCTGCCGCCCGCCGAGCACCCCGCCGTACGGGCCCGGCTGCTGGCCACCGTCGCCGTCGAGTCCCGCGGCACCCGCGCGGCGCGCGGGCCTGAGGCCGCCCGGGAGGCGGAGCGACTGGCCCGCGGCCTGGACGACCCGGCGCTGCTGGCGTTCGCGCTCAACGGCGTGTTCATGCAGACCTTCGAGCACACCGGTCTGGCCGCCGAGCGGGACAGGACCGGCGCCGAGCTGGTCGCGCTCGCGGCCCGGCACGGCCTCGTGACGTACGAGGTGCTGGGCCACCTCGTCCGGCTCCAGGCCCGCGCCGCGCTGGCGGACTTCCCCGGCGCCGACGAGCACGCCGCCGCGGCCGACCGGCTCGCCGGGCGCCACGAACTGCCGCTGGTCGCGGTGTTCACCGGCTGGTACGCGGCCCTCCGCCTCGCCGAGACCGGCACCCCACCTCCGTACGCGGCGGCCCGCGCCGGGGCCGGGCCCACAGGCAGTGACGCGGCCGGGCGGCCCGAGGGCGCCGACGCCTCGCCCGCGCAGGTGGAAGCACCCGCCGATGCCGGGACCCGCCCCCCGCCCCCGCACGCCCATTCCGCCGCCGAGGACGCCTACCGTGCCGCCGCCCGGCTCCTCGACGGGGCCGGGATGCCCGGGCTGGAGCGGGGGCTGCTGCCGTTGGCCCTGCTCTGCCTGCGGCTACGGCGCGGGCTCGCCGTGTCCGCCGGCGGCGGCGCCGACTGGGGCCCGTACGAGCCGTGGGTGCGGCCGCTGCTCCTGCTGGGCGAGGGGCGGCGGGCAGAGGCGGCGGCCGCGCTGCGGACCGTCGCCGAGCCGCCGCGCGATCTGATGCAGGAGGCCGTCTGGTGCCTCGTCGCACGGGCCGCCGTCGAACTCGGCGACCGCGCGACCATGGCGCGCGCCCGCGACCGCCTTGCCCCCGCGGCGGACGAGATCGCCGGTGCCGGGACCGGGCTGCTCACCCTGGGCCCCGTCGCAGCGCACCTCGCCGCGCTCACCGCCGCACTGGGCGACTCGCCGCCCGCGTAGCTTGCCTCAGAGCCGGATCTCGCGGCGGGTGTCGATGCCCGTGCCGTACACCGGGTCGCGGCCCGGGACGTGGACCTCGAAGCTCGTCGCCCGGGCCCGGTACAGCCGCAGCCCCTCGTCGTCGCCGAGGTCCTCGGGCCGGAACCGCGTCGCCCCCTCGGCGACCGCGCCCCCGAACGCCTCGTCGCACGCCGCCGCGAGCTGCGCGTCCGGCACCTTCTCCGCCGTGGCGCCGATGTACACCGCGCGCCCTTCGCCGATCGCCGCCGTGGAGTCGTAGACGACGAACTCGACGCCGGGCCGCGCGGCGATGTTGACGGAGTGCCGCGCCTGGGGCGAGGAGACCCAGTAGAAGGTGCGGTACTCGGCGTGCGTGAAGAACACCGGCGAGACCCGCGGCCGCCCGTCGGGCTGTGCGGTGCCCAGGACGAGATAGCGGTTCGCGTCGAGCACGCTGCGCGCCATCCCGGCCAGGTCCTCGGGAAGTGTCACGGCTGTCCCCCTTCACCGTATGCGGCCGCCGTCGGCCGTTCCGGCGACGGTATCCGACGAGACTGACAACCGCCGCCGCGCCGCGCTGGGCCCGGGCCCGCTCAGCCCCGAGCCCCCACCGGGTCCGCCACCAGCAGCGACGTCAGCGCGGTGATGTCCGCTGCCCCGGCCAGACCGTCCACCGCCGCCTTGATCTCCCGTGCCCGCTCCCCGGCGAGCACGTCCGACGTCAGCGCCGCGAACTTGCGTTCCAGGTCCGCCTCCGACAGCGGGTTCTCGGCCGCGCCCAGCGGGTGTTCGACGTCGCGTACGTACGTCTCGCCCGAGCGCGCGGTCACTTCCGTCACCGACGCCACCGACTGCCGCAGCGCGCCCGCGCGCGCGTCGAGGTCCGGGTCCCCCGTGACCGTGATGCGCGCGCTGAGCGCATCGATCGCCGGGTCGGTCGTGCGGAGGTCGGTCATGATGTCGGCGAAGCCGACGTGGCCGCGGTGGGCGGCGACCGCCAGGACGTACTGCATGCAGTGGGAGCGCAGCGGGTTGGCGTCCACCACGTGGTACGACGAGCGCGGGGCGCGGACGGCGACGCGGTCGATGTCGCCGGGGCGCAGGTCGTGCGCCCGCATGATGCCGAGCAGCCCGTCGAGGGCGGCGGGGATGAACACGCAGCAGGAGTTGCGCTTGAAGAACAGCTCCCCGACCGCGTACCGCTCGCCGATCCCGGCGAGCAGCGCCTCCTGGTCCCACTGTCCCGTGAAGGCGTGCCCGAAGGGGTACTTGCCGCCGAAGACGTCCGCGGGACCGCGCAGCCCGATCCCCGCGAGCGTGGCGGCCTGCACCCCGGCCTGGGCGGCGAGGCCGATGTTGAGGGGGCGGGACTGCTCCGTGGGGTCGTCCACCCACGACAGCAGCCCGGACGCGCTCGTGCCCGCCAGGCCCAGCGCGGCCGCGAACCGCTCCTCGTCCAGGCCCAGCAGCAGCCCCGCGGCCACCGTGCTGCCGAACGTGCCCGCGACCGTCGTCGGGTGGAAGCCGCGCGCGTACTGGACGGCGGGGCCGAGGGCGTAGCTGACGCGGGCGGCGACGTCGATGCCGGCGACCGTGGCGGCCAGCACGGCGGCCCCCGGGGAGCGCTGCCGCTCCGCCACCGCGAGCGCGGCGGGGGCGACGACGGCGATGGCGTGGACGTTGGCGGAGGGGTGGTGGCTCTCGATGTCGCAGTAGTAGGCGAGCGTGCCGTTGGCCAGGGCGGCGGTGCTCGCGTCGGTGCGCAGCGCGGAGCCGAAGAGGCGGGAGGTGCCGGGGCCGGCTTCCGCGGCGGTCTTCTCCAGCAGGTCCATGACGGGATAGCGGCGGGAGGTGGCGGCCATGAGGGCGCCGAGGCAGTCGTAGAGCGCGTTCTTCGCCTGGCCGACGACGGGGGCGGGGAGGCGGTCGTAGGCGAAGACGTCGAGGCGGTCGAGGAGTTGCTGCGTGCGGGTGCGGGTGCGGGTGCGGGACATGGCGGGATCCTCCCGGGTGCGGTGGTACGGGATCGGCGTGATCAGCGCGCGAGCGCGCGCAGCGCCGTGGTCATCCGGCCGAGGGCGGCCGCCCACACCGCCTCGTCGCGGGCGTAGCAGACCCGGAAGGAGCCGATGCCGCGCGGCCCGAACTGATAGCCGGGGCTGACCAGGACGCCCGCCTCGCGCACGAGCCGGTCGGCGAGGACGTGGTCGGGCACGCCGAGGGCGGAGGCGTCGACGAAGAGGTACGCGGTCCCCGGCGGCCGGGGGCCGCCCCGGGCCCGTAGCCCGAGGTCCTCGACTCCCGCCAGCCACGCCGCCGTCTGCTCGCGCAGGGCGCGCAGGTCGGCCAGCCGGTCCCGGACGAACTCCTCGTCGTCGCGCAGCCACCGCGTCAGCAGGTGCTGCGCGTACGCGGGCGCCCGCAGGGACATCGCGGCGAGCACGTCCTCCGCGCCGTCGGCCACGTCTCCCGGCGCGACGACGACGCCGACGCGGTAGCCCGACAGGGACTCGGTCTTGGAGGGGCCCGTGACGGTGGCGCAGCGCCCGCGCATGCCGGGCTCGGCGATCAGGCGGGGGAGCGGGGCGTCGTAGACGAGCCGGGCGTACAGCTCGTCGACGACGGCGAAGGCGTCGTGCTCGCGGACGAGCGCGGCGATCCCGGCGACGACGCCGGGCGGGTAGACCGCGCCGGTCGGGTTGTTGGGGTGCGAGAACAGCACGACGGAGGCGCCGCCGCGCAGCGCCGCGGCCAGCTCGTCCAGGTCGGGTACGAGCCCGTCGTGCGGTCCCGTGGCCTGGCCCGGGACCAGCGGCACGTGGTGGACGTGTGCGCCGAGGAGCCGCACGATGCGCTCGCTGAAGAGGTAGTCGGGATCGACGAGCGCGACCGTGTCGCCGGGGGAGACGAGCGCGGCGAGGGTGGCGAAGAGCCCGGCCTGCGAGCCGGGGGTGAGGAGCAGTTCGCGGTCCGGGTCGACGGGGATGCCGAGGCGGCGGCCCAGTTCCTCGGCCACCGGCCGCCTGACGGCCGCGGCGCCGCGGTACGGGGTGTAGGCGTGGGCGCCGTCCGCCGCCGCGGCGGCGAAGGCCGCGGCGGCCCAGGGCGGCGGGGGGAAGCGGACGGTGTCGAAGTGCGTGGTGTCCAGCACGTCGCCGGTCACGCCCGCGGCCACGAAGCGGTCGGCCTCGCGGACGGACAGGCCCAGGCGCTCTGCGCGCTCGGGCAGGTGGAGGCGGCGGACGGCGGTGGCGCGGCCGTGGCCGGGCTTCCGGTCCGTGCGCGCGGATCCGGGCTCGCGGCTCATCACACCGCCTCCGGCAGGCCCAGCAGCTCCGGCAGACCGCCCAGGCCGGGCAGTTGGGCGGTGGGCGCGGGCGTGGTGGGGCGCAGCTCCTGGCCCTGCCGGTTGATCCACACGGTCGGGATGCCCATCGGGACGGAGCGCGGCAGGTCGACGTACTGCGACTGGGCCACGTGCACCGCCTCGTGCGGCTCCACGCCCGCGCGGCCGAGGACCAGTTCGAAGAGCGCCCGGTGCGGCTTGTACGCGCCGACCGCCTCGCCGGTGAAGACGTACGTGAAGGGGTTGCCCAGTTTGCGCACGCTGACGTCGATGATGTCGCGCTGGCTGTTGGAGATCGTGGCCAGCGGCGCGTGCGCACCCAGCAGGCGCAGCGTCTCGACGCTGTCGGCGAAGGGGTCGGCTTCGGCCATCACGTCGCCGAGCGCGGCCAGTTCCGCGTCGTCGGCGGTGATGCCGGCCTCCTCGGCGAGGGCCTGGGCCATGGTCGTGGCGAGCAGGTCGCGGTAGGGCAGGAAGCGGGCGTGGACGGCGGGCAGGGCGTAGCCGTAGTACCAGCGGCGGTAGAAGGCGGCGACGTCCACGTCGTGCGCCCGTGCCGCGAACAGCGCGCGCAGGTGGGTGCGGAGGGCGCCGTCCCAGTCGATGAGGGTGCCGTAGGTGTCGAAGGTGATGAGCCGGGGGCGGGTCGGCAGCGGAGTGGGCATGGCTCGACCGTAGGATGGCTCTTTGACATTGGTCAAGAGCTAATAACTCATGTACGAAGCGGAAGGGGCTAACCGACGCTCCGCGTGCGCTTGCGCTCCCGGTAGGCGGTGACGTGCGCGCGGTTGCCGCAGCTCTTGGTGTCGCAGTAACGGCGCAGCCCCGGGCGGGAGGCGTCGACGAAGACGTTGGCGCAGTCGGCGCCGTCGCAGATCCGCAG
This sequence comes from Streptomyces sp. NPDC004134, assembly GCF_042874195.1. Lineage (NCBI taxonomy): Bacteria > Bacillati > Actinomycetota > Actinomycetes > Kitasatosporales > Streptomycetaceae > Streptomyces > Streptomyces sp. NPDC004134. Next base: position 213,048 of record NZ_JBIAMS010000008.1, read on the forward strand.
CCGCCCCGCGCCCCCGTCGGCGATCGCGGTCAGCAGCGCGACCACGCAGGACGTCGCCACCCGCTCGCCCAGCGGCGCCCGGGGGCGGGCGTAGTGCCAGTGCCAGGCGCCGTCGTGGTCGGTGAGGTGGGGCTGCGCGCGCAGGTCGCGCAGGAGCGCGTTGAGGTCGGCGACGGACTTCTGCACGGGCGTGCCGCCGAAGACGAACCGCAGCCGGGGGCGCAGTTCCCGCAGCCGCTCCAGGTCGGCGGCCGACACCGTGCGGCCGACCTCCCAGTGGTGCCGCGCCAGGAGCGCGGCCGCGTCCTCGCCGTCGCGCAGCCGGTCCCTGCCGGTGATGACGTCCAGGCTGTTGACGAGGTCGACGGCCGTGAGCGCCGCTTGCCCCGTGTAATCACTTACGGCCATGGTGACTTCCGCTCGTACCCATTACTTAAGGCAAAGATACCAATGGCGGCGGGTGCGGCCGGTCCGTCACTCGGCGCCCAGGGCCGCCCGTCACTCGGCGCCCAGCGCCGCCCGTCCGGCGAGGACCACGGCGGTGTGCCGCGCGACCCGCCCGCCCAGGTGCTCGGCGGTCGCGACGTCGGCCTTGTGCACGGCGTCGGTGCCCAGGTCGCCCATGGTGGCCGCGGCGGCGCCGTTGAAGTAGCCGAGGCGGTTGAGGTCGTTCTCGCTCTCGTGGCTGAGGTGCCAGCCGGGTGCGAGGCCGAGGTTGACCCAGTGCATCTGGTGCTGGGCGGCGAGGGTGGCGAAGTACCCGAGGGTGATGTGCTTGTCGCCGGCCTTGCACGACGAGTGCGTGAAGCCCGCCCCGATCTTGTCCTTCCAGGACTGCGTCGACCAGCGCGTGCTGGTCGACTCGGCGAAGACGTGGAACGCGCCGGAGGCGGAGCCCATGAGCGTGGGCGCCCCGAACACGATCGCGTCCGCGGCGTCCAGCGTCTCCCAGTCGCCGTCCTGCATCTCCTCGACGAGCACCATCGCCACCGTGCCGCCCGCCGCCTCGGCGCCGGCCCTGACGGCCTGCGCCAGCACGTGGGTATGGCCGCGGCGCGAGTGGTAGGCGATCGCGATGCTGGATGACGTGTCCATCGAGTGGTTCCCCCGTTACCGGTCCATGGCCGATGCCTTAAAGGGCCAGGATCGGGCCGGGAGGTTGGCCGAGACTAACCCCTGACTTGACGCCCACTTGGCGCGGTGGCGCGCGCGGAAGGGGGCCCGTCCCGGCCGCTCATCCGTGGCCGCTCTCGTAGTGGGCGCGGAGGAGGTCCAGGCCCCAGTCGTGGCGTGTATGGCGCCATACGGAGTGGGCGTGGTTGCCGTCGTCCTGGGTGTTGTCGTACTCGATGAGGAAGTCCGGGGCGCGTACGCAGTAATAGTGCCGGTCGCCCGGGGCGAGGCCGCCGGCCCAGGCGAAGGAGAGCCGCTCCAGGCCCCCGGCCACCGTGTCCGACCAGCATTCCCGCGCGTACGCCTCGGGCGCCCGGGCCAGATAGCGGCGGACCAGGCGTTCCAGCAGCGCGCGCTGGGCGGGGGCCATGGCCCCGTACGGCAGGCCCGGCGGCAGCAGGTCCGGGTCGGCGAAGGGGTCGGCGCGGGTGAGGATGTCGTCCGGGGGCTCGGCCGCGTAGACCGCCGTGCCGCGGGCGGCGGTGTCCAGGTCCGTGACCAGTTCGCGGGCCAGGTCCTCCTCGGGGCCCAGGAGCCGGCCCGCCCGCGGTCCCGAGGTGACGAGCGCGGGCTCCGAGCCGACGAAGTGCGGGGTGACCCGCAGCCCGGCGGGGGTGATCAGCACGTGTACGGCCAGGTGGTGGCCGTTCATCCGCCAGCCCCACGGTCCTTCGCCGTCCGGGTCGCCGAGCAGCCGCAGCCAGTAGCGGTCGGGCCCGGGGCGGCCGACCAGCTCGCGGCGGTGGCGCTCCACCTCGATCGCCCCGGCCGCCAGTCGCCCGCCGTGCGCGCTGTGCGCCGCGGCGAGCAGCGCGTCGACGGCCGCGCGCTGGTCGCCGTCCAGTTCCTCGGTGGACAGGCCGGGGCGGGGTCCCGGCACGTACTTCCACTCGCGCAGCTCCGGCGCGTCCAGCCGGGCGGGCCCGGCGCGCAGCTCCCGTACCTGCTCGGGCGCCAGCACCGACAGCAGCGCCCGCGCGGCCTCCCGCATGTGCGCCGCGGTCGCCGCCGTGCCGGCAGGACCCGTCCCGGCTGCCGCCGCTGTTCCGTCGGACCCGCCCACCCGTTCCTCCTGCCCCGCACACGGTCACCGGGGGCGGCGCCCCCGGTGACCCATGGTGCAGTACGCGCGCTGGGCGCGGGCGGGCTCACGCCGTGTTGAGCGTCCACTTCTGGTTGGCGCCGCCCGTACACGACCAGATCTGCGTCTTCGTGCCGTCCGCGGAGGTGTTGCCCGTGACGTCGAGGCACTTGCCGGAGCCCGCCCCCACGACGTCGTGGGTCACGGGATCGTACGACCACTGCTGCGCCGCCGTGCCGTTGCAGCCGTAGAGCTGGACGACGCTGCCGTTCGCCGTGCCCGCGCCGGCGACGTCCAGGCACTTGCCGAGCGCCCGTACGGTGCCGTCCGCGCCCACGGTCCAGCGCTGCGCGGTGCTGCCGTTGCAGCCGTAGATCTGTACGGGGGTGCCGTCCGCGGTGGCGCCGCCGGCGACGTCGAGGCACTTGCCCGCGATGCCGGTCAGCGTGCCCGTGCCGGTACCGGGTGCGGTGCCGGAGGGGGTGCCGGACCAGGTGAAGGTGGCGGTGGTGCGGGCGGGCAGGGAGTAGACGAAGGACTGGCCGCCCCAGTCGACGCGTACGGAGCGCGCGGACGTGCCGCCGTTGTGCGCGATCAGGGCCTTCGAGCCGTCCGGGTTCCGCCAGGCCACGTTCTGCACCGTGCTGCTGGCCGTGGAGGAGATGCGATGGGCGCCGGGCCTGACGAACTTGGTGAGGTGGCCGGTGGTGTAGTACTCGATGGTGTTGTCGACCTGACCCGCCCGCGGGCCGCCCTCCTGCACCGTGACCAGGCCCGTGCAGGTGCCGCAGCCGCCGTTGTGCGGGCCCATGTTCTGGTTGAGCGCGAGGCTCCACTTGACCACGCTGCCGCTCCAGTTGCGGGTGTAGTTGACGATGTCGGCCATGTCCTCGTTGTGCTGGTTGCCGATCCAGGTGCCGCCGGAGTGCTCGGTGCTGAACTGCGGGACGCTCGGGTACTGCTGGTGCACCTGGCTGCCGACGGCCGGGTCGCCGGCGTAGCCGTGCCAGGCGATGCCGCCGAAGAGCGGGTCGTTGCGCACTCCGGCGTCGGCGAGGATGGCCTGCCCGATCTGGCCGTAGTCGCCGTAGTTCCAGTCGTGCACGAGGACCTTGGTGGTGATGCCGGCCGCGCGGAACGCCGGGTAGACGTGGTTCTTGGTGAACTCGATCAGGCCGGAGGAGTTCCAGCTCATGCCGGGGTAGTTCATGGCGGTGGGGTTGCCGGCCTGGCAGCAGTTGGGCTCGTTCTGCACCGAGACGTAGTCGACCTTGACGCCCGCGGCCTGGTAGCTCTGCACGTACTTGACCAGGTACTGGGCGTACATGGGGTAGTACTCCCACTTCAGCCAGCCCATCTGGTCCATCCGGCCGTTGTCCTTCATCCACCCCGGCGCGCTCCACGGCACGCCCTTGACGCGCAGCGCGGGGTTGAGCTGCTTGGCCTGGGCGGTGAGCAGCCGCACGTTCGTGTCGTAGCCGTTGGTGCCGAAGTCGTCCAGGGTGCAGCAGGTGTCGTCGAGCGAGACGTGCCCGGGCCTGGACAGGTCGGAGGCGCCGATCGGGTTGCGGACGAAGGAGAGCCCGATGCCGTCGGTCGGCGAGAACAGCCGCCGCATGACGGCGTCGCGGGTCCCGGCGCTGACCGGGCCGCCGCGCAGCAGGTACGCGGTGGTGTCGGTGATCGACGCGCCGCCGCCCTCGAACTGCTGGTACGTCGTGCCCTCGTCGACGCGGATCGTCTGGTCCGCGCCGCCGCCGGCCGGGCCGAAGGCGAGCGGCGACTGCTGCTGGAGGCCGCGGGTGACGTTGCGGCCGCCGGAGTCCGAGGTGGTGGTGAGCCACACGTCGACGCGCTCGCCGGCCGCGGCGGCCCGCGGGGCCACTCCGGGGGCGGCGAGGAGGGCGGTGGCCAGCAGCAGGACGGCGGCGAGCAGCGCCGGCAGGCGGTGGCCGGGGGAGTGGGGGGCGCGGGGATGGAGCCTGGGTGACGGGATCATGGTGTGCCCTCTCGTGGAGGAGTGCCCGTGCCTTCGGAAGCTGAAGGGTCTGCGGCTCGACAGGCTTATTTCACGGCGTGATTAAACTGATATGCCATGCTCGCGTCAAGAGGTCGGAATGTGTCCGTCCAGAAGTCGACGGCGGTACGCACCCCGCCGCGCCGCCCCGCCGCGCCGCCCCGCCGCGCCGCCCCGCCGCGCCGCCCCGCCGCGCCGCCCCGCCGCGACCGTCCTACGGCGCCGGGCTCACCGCGCGTCCGCCCACCCGGCCGCGGCCGCGACCTCCCCGGCGATCTCCGCGACCTCCCGCCCGTCCGTCCCCACCCGCACGGTGCCCGCGGCGGACCCCTCCGCGAGACGCCGGGCCATGAGCGCGCTGCGCCGCACCTGCCGCGCCAGCTCCGAGCCGCGTTCGCGGCCCGCCAGCCGGGTGCCGGCGGTGGCGTCGGAGGCGGTGAGCAGGACGCGTACGAAGCGCGCGCCCTCGCCCAGCGCCCGCGCGTACAGGCCGCTCTCGCTCGCCAGGACGCACGCGGTGTTCGTGTAGACGAGCCGCCGGCAGCCGAGCGCGGCGTAGGTGCCCCAGACCGCCGCGAGATTGCGCTCGGTGACCAGCGCGCGGTGCGGGTCGCCGGGCGGCGCCGGGTGGAGGTGGCCGAGGGCGTCGCCCTCGATCAGCGCGTGCCCGAGGTCCGCGGCCCGCAGGAGGGCCGAGACCTCGTACCCGACGGAGGACTTCCCCACCCCGGACCGGCCGCCGATGAGCAGGACTTCGGTGAGCGTCACCAGCGGAGCCTGCCACCGGCCGCGCCGGGTGTCACCCGGATTCCCGGGCGCCGCCGCACCGCCGCCGATCCCCCGCGGGGCCGGGCCGGCGGGCACCGGGGGCGGCCGCTCCGGCCGCGATGTCAGAGGGACGTCTTAGGGTGGCGGAGACCGCGGCCGAGGGGCCGCGCGACCGCTGACACACGGAGAGACGAGCATGACCACCAGGAAGGACACGCCGGCGCCCGAGCAGCACGCCGCCGACAGCCACGACCTGATCCGTGTGCACGGAGCACGCGAGAACAATCTGCGGAACGTCGACGTGGAGATCCCCAAGCGGCGGCTGACGGTCTTCACCGGCGTCTCGGGGTCGGGCAAGAGCTCGCTCGTCTTCGACACGATCGCCGCCGAGTCGCAGCGGATGATCAACGAGACGTACAGCACTTTCGTACAGGGCTTCATGCCCACCCTCGCCCGGCCGGACGTGGACGTCCTCGAAGGGCTGACCACCGCGATCATCGTCGACCAGGAGCGCATGGGCGCCAACGTCCGCTCCACCGTCGGCACCGCCACCGACGCCAACGCGCTGCTGCGCATCCTCTTCAGCCGCCTCGGCGAGCCGCACGTCGGCCCGCCCAACGCCTTTTCGTTCAACGTCGCCTCCGCCCAGGGCACCGGCGCCGTCACCGTCGACCGCGGCGCGGGTGAGACGGTCAAGGTGGCCTTCACCAGCACCGGCGGCATGTGCCCGCGCTGCGAGGGCATGGGCAGCATCTCCGACATCGACCTGAGCGAGCTGTACGACGAGACGAAGTCGCTCGCCGAGGGCGCGATCACCATCCCCGGCTACAAGCCCGGCGGCTGGATGGTGCGCCTCTACGCGGACTCCGGCTTCTTCGACGGGGACAAGCCGATCGGCAAGTTCACCGACAAGGAGCTGCACGACTTCCTGTACCACGAGCAGACCAAGCTCAAGATCAGCGACATGAACGTGACCTACGAGGGTCTCGTGCCGCGGGTGCAGAAGTCCTTCCTGTCCAAGGACCGCGAGTCGATGCAGCCGCACATCCGGGCCTTCGTGGACCGGATCGCCACCTTCGCCGCCTGCCCCGCGTGCGGCGGCACCCGGCTCAGCGAGGCCGCCCGCTCCTCCAAGGTCGCCGGCATCAGCATCGCCGACGCCTGCGCCATGCAGATCAACGACCTGGCCGAGTGGGCGCGCGCCCTGGACGAGCCCTCCGTGGCGCCGCTGCTGAAGACGCTGCGGGCGGCCCTCGACTCGTTCGTGGAGATCGGCCTCGGCTATCTCTCCCTCGACCGTCCCTCGGGCACCCTGTCCGGCGGCGAGGCGCAGCGCACCAAGATGATCCGCCACCTCGGCTCCTCGCTCACCGACACCACCTACGTCTTCGACGAGCCCACCACGGGGCTGCACCCGCACGACATCCGGCGGATGAACGACCTGCTGCTGCGGCTGCGCGACAAGGGCAACACGGTGATGGTCGTCGAGCACAAGTCGGAGGTCATCTCGATCGCCGACCACGTCGTGGACCTCGGCCCCGGCGCCGGCACCGCCGGCGGCACGGTCTGCTTCGAGGGCACGGTGGACGGGCTGCGCGCCGCCGGCACGGTCACCGGCCGCCACCTGGACGACCGCGCCGCGCTCAAGGACACCGTGCGCAAGGCCACCGGCGCGCTGGAGATCCGCGGCGCGAGCGCGCACAACCTCCAGAACGTCGACGTCGACATCCCGCTGGGCGTCCTCTGCGTGGTCACCGGCGTCGCCGGCTCCGGCAAGAGCTCGCTGGTGCACTCCTCGCTTCCCGCCGGCGCGGGCGTGGTCTCCGTCGACCAGGGCGCCATCCGCGGCTCCCGGCGCAGCAACCCGGCGACGTACACCGGGCTGCTCGACCCCATCCGCAAGGCGTTCGCGACCGCCAACGGCGTGAAGCCGGCGCTCTTCAGCGCCAACTCCGAGGGCGCCTGCCCCGCCTGCAAGGGCGCCGGCGTGATCTACACCGACCTCGGCATCATGGCCGGCGTCTCCACCACCTGCGAGGAGTGCGACGGCAAGAGGTTCCAGGCGTCCGTCCTCGACTACCGCTTCGGCGGGCGCGACATCAGCGAGGTGCTGGCCATGCCCGTCGCGGAGGCCGAGGAGTTCTTCGCCCAGGGCGAGGCCCGTACGCCCGCGGCGCACCGGATACTCCGGCGGCTGACCGACGTCGGCCTCGGCTACGTCAGCATCGGCCAGCCGCTGACCACCCTGTCCGGCGGCGAGCGGCAGCGGCTCAAGCTGGCCACCCACATGGGCGACAAGGGCGGGATCTACGTCCTGGACGAGCCGACGACGGGGCTGCACCTGGCGGACGTGGAGCAGTTGCTCGGGCTGCTGGACCGGCTGGTCGACGGCGGCAAGTCGGTCATCGTCATCGAGCACCACCAGGCCGTCATGGCGCACGCCGACTGGATCGTCGACCTCGGCCCCGGCGCCGGCCACGACGGCGGCCGGGTCGTCTTCGAGGGCACGCCGGCCGACTTGGTCGCCGACCGGTCGACGCTCACCGGGGAGCACCTCGCGGAGTACGTGGGGGCGTAGCAAGGGGCGGGACGGCAGCTTCCGCGCCGGTACGGGGAGACGCCGTACAGCGTCCTCGCTCCGGAGGTCCGCAACGGCGGGGCAGCCTGCTCCGCTTCAGCCGGCCGCCCCCGGGGCTGACCCCGCCGGCCGGCGCGCGCGGCTAGCGCGCGCCCTCCAGCCGGGCCGAGCGGGCCGCGGCGGCCTCCGCGACCCGGCGGCTCTCCCGCGCGGTGCGCTCGGCGTCCGCCACCCGCTCGCGGGCCTTCTCCACCTGCCAGTGCGCCGCGTCCCGCGCCGCGCTCGCCGCCTCCATCTCCCGCTCCAGCACGGCGATGTACTCCTGTGCCTGGCGCAGCCCGGCCTCCGCCCTGGCCCGCTGCTGCTCGGCCTGGCGCACCTCGCCGTCCAGCCGGACGGCCTGCCACTGCGCCTCCTCGGCCTCCTGGCGCGCGCTGAGCATCTCCAGGAAGCCGGCCAGGTTCCGCACCGCGCCGGCCATCTGCTGGAGCATGAACGCGGCGGCCGCCACGTCGTGCACCTCGAAGTTGTTGGCGCTGCCGGTCTCGTCCGACACCCGCAGGAACGGCCGCCCGGGGCTGCCGTCGGTCAACGAGTACGCGCACAGATCCACATCGAACCCCACTGTCTGGCGCGGGTCGCCCCGCCCCTGGAACATCGCCCCGGCATTCCAGCCCAGGTGCAGCACCCGGGTCAGGTCGTCACCGAGAGCCCCGAAATGGTCTTCCGGTGAGTCGGCCATGTTGCACCACGGCGGACAGACGAATTGGAGGCATTCATCCATGACGGTCACCCTCTTCGTATCGTCACGAACCGCCCCCGACTGGAGTGTTGTCGCCCGCAGGGGGTAAGGGGGGCGGGAGTGGCGATGACGCGGGGTGTCGAACTCGCCGCGTACGAACCGGTGATGGCGGTGCCCGCGGCCCGGGACGCACCTGCATGCGCATGCGTACGCAGGAGCAAGTCCCGTGCCGCGAAGGCAAGTTACTTGTCGGCGAGCGCCCGGTCCACGAGCGCGCCGGCCGCGCCGGTGTACGAGGCGGGGTCGAGGAGCGCCGTCAGCGCCGGTTCGTCGAAGTGTTCGGCGATCGCGGGCACGGCCGCGAGGATCCCCGGCAGGCCCGCCCCCGTACGCTCCGACTCCGCGGCCGCGTCGGTGAGCAACTGCTTCGCGCGCGCCTTGCCGAGCAGCGGCGCGAGCACCGCCGCGACGCGCTCGGAGGTGACCAGGTTCTCCGTCAGCCGCATGTTGGCGCGCATGCGCTCCGGCCTGACCTGAAGCCCCTCGGCCAGCTCGACCGCCGTGTGCGCCGCGCCGCCCGCCAGCCGCAGGCACTCGCGCAGCAGGTGCCACTCGGCGTGCCACGCGCCGGCGGAGCGCTCGTCCTCGGTGACCATGCACTGGGTCACCGCGGCGGCCAGCGCCGGGACTTGGAGGGAGGCGCTGCGGATCAGGGTGGCGAGGACCGGGTTCCGCTTGTGCGGCATCGCGGACGAGCCGCCGCGTCCCGCCACCGCGGGCTCGGCCACCTCGGCGACCTCGGTCCTGCCGAGGGACTGCACGTCGACGGCGATCTTGCCGAGCGCCCCGGCGACCAGGGCGGTGACGGCCGCGACGTCGGCGATCGGGGTGCGCAGCACGTGCCAGGGCAGGGTGGCGGGCGCGAGCCCGGTCTCGTCGGCGAACGCGGTGGTCAGCCGCTCGACGTACCCGCCGGAGTCCTCCGTGCCCGCGCCGTCCAGCGCCGCGTACTCCAGGTACCCGGCCAGCGTCCCCGCCGCCCCGCCGAGCGACACCGGCAGCCCGCCGGCCAGCACCCGCTCCAGCCGCCCGGCCGCGTCCAGCACCAGCGCCCGCCAGCCGGCGGCCTTCAGCCCGAAGGTCGTCGGCACCGCGTGCAGCGTCAGGGTCCGCCCGGCCATCAGCGTGTCGCGGTGCTCGGCCGCCAGCTCCGCCAGGGCGCCCGCGGTGCGCAGCAGGTCGGCGTGGACGAGGCGCAGCGCCCGGTCGCACACCAGCATCGCGCCGGTGTCGAAGACGTCCTGGCTGGTCGAGCCCCGGTGCACGTACTCGGCGGCCGCCGGGTCGCGTTCCGCCACCACATCGCCGAGCGCCTTGACCAGCCCGACCACCGGGTTGGCCGTCTCGCGGGCGGCGCAGGCGAGCGCGCGCAGGTCGAGCAGCTCGGCGCGGGCCGCGGCGGTGATCGCGGCCGCGGCGGTCGCGGGCATGGTGCCGGTACGGGCCTGGGCGCGCGCCAGCGCCGCCTCGGCGTCCAGCATCGCCTGCAGCCACGCGCGGTCCGACACGGCGGCTTCGACGGGGGTGCCGGCCCGTACGGGGGACAGGAGGCCGGCGTCGAGGTCGGTGGTCACGAAAGCTCCTCGGTGGCGTGCGGGCGCGGGCCGTCCGCGGGGGTGAGGGCGAGGACGGCGCGGGCGATGGCGTCGGAGTCGCCGAGCGTCACGGAGTTCACCCCGGGGCGTATACCCGCGGCGGTGACCCAGTGCACGGCCTCGGTCGGTACGCCGTAGGCGAAGCGGCGGGGGTGGAGCAGTCCCGCGGCGTCGAGCAGGCGGTACGGGCGCTCGCCGACGGCCAGTCCGCCGGTCACCACGTCGGCGCCGGAGTCGCTGGAGATGCTGTACGGGCGGCACTGGCCGGTGTCCAGGAGGTGGGTGAGCAACGGGTCGGCGGTGCGCCGGATGTCGGGCTCGGGCAGCCGCGCCTCGATGAGCGCGGCGGCCCGTACCGGCGGGCCCTTGACCCGGCTCGACTCGGCGACGAACGCCGGTTCCCCGCCCGTACGGTCGATGCGTACGCGCAGCTCCGGGCCCATGAACTCCAGGACGCCCGCGTTGGCCAGCGCGATGGTCTCCTCGATCCGGGAGGCGGGCGGGCCGATGGACAGATAGGCGTTCAGCGGCGTGTACCAGTTCTGCAGGTCGTCGCGGTACGAGATGCCCTCGAGGCCGCCGTGGTCGACCACGAGCCGGATCTCGTTGCGCAGGTCGCGCAGCACGTCGAGCGCCGCCTTGAGCGGCCCGCTGACGTTGCCCTCGCGGGCCTCGCGGACGTCGTCGGCGAGGTGCCCGAGCAGCCAGTCGCGGAACTCGTCCCGGCCGGCGAACTCGCGTGTCGCGTACGGGCGGTCGATACGGTCCCAGTCCCAGCGGTCGGCGGCGGGGATCTGGTGCTCGTCGAGCAGCGCGGCCTCCACCTCGGCGGTCGGCGCGGCGAGGTACCGCGCGACGAACGCCTCCCGCTCCGCGCCCCGGCCCCGGGCCGCGAGGAGGGCGCCGTAGTAGACGCTCGCGACCTCCTTGGCGATCAGCGGCCACAGGTCGACGGCGAAGTACACCCGCCGGCCCGCGGCGCCGCGCTCGCGCAGCCGGGCGATGACCTCGGGGGTGAGCAGCCGCGGCTCGTAACGGCCGTGCGCGCCCTTCTCGTTGTGGCCGCGGGCGTGGTACGGAACACCGCGCCGGGAGCCGGCGAAGAGCCGCGGCTCGCGGCCCGACGGCCGGTACACCAGCCGGTCGCCGCTGCGCTCGAACCGGCCGCCGCGGCCGGTGGTGAGCAGGGCGAGATGGTCGAAGAAGTTCAGCCCGAGCCCGCGCAGCACCACGTTCTCCCCCGGCCGGACCCCGGACAGGTCGGCGTCGGCGGGGTTCACGGGCGTGACGAGCACGAGCCCGCACGCGGCGGCCTCCCGCGCGAGTTCCTTCTCGCGCTCGGTGGCGCGCGCCGGCAGGTGCCCCTGGGCGAGGACGACGGCGTCGAGGTGGCGTAACCGGGTGCCGTCCGCGAGGGCGAGGCACTGGCCGGCCCCGTCCTCCTCCTCGTCCAGCGCGACCGCCGTGGAACGGTGGACCTGCACGGTGACGTGTTCCGGGCAACCGGCCACCACCCGGCGGAAGGTGTCGCCCAGGTAGTGCCCGTAGAAGGCCCGCGTCGGATAGTCGTCGGGGCCCAACTGCCGCGCCTCGGCCAGCGCCCCGCCCGGCAGCCCGGGACCCGCCCCGTCGCCGCGTACGACGGACCGCGCCCACTCGTACAGGCTGGGCCCCGCCTCGATCGGCCCCTCCATCTCCACACTGTCGTCGGTGTAGACGGTGACCTGGGAGGCGACGGTGTTCATGAGCAGCAGATCCGGCTGGTCGGTGCGCCATACCCGGCCCGCGCCCGGCGGGTGCGGGTCGACGACGTGGATGCGCAGTTCTCCGTGGGCCGGGGACTTGCGCTCGTTGGCGCAGATCCGCTCCAGGACCGACAGGCCGCGCGGCCCGGCGCCGACGACGCAGACGTTCAACTGCCCGTTGGACATGGACACCTACTCCTCGGAAGCGATGTACAGGACCCTTGGGCGGGAGAATTCCACAATGCCCGACCTCACAGCGATGACAAGTTCCTGTGAGGTGACCGCGGTAGGCTCCGGCGGCGGGGCGCTGACGTGCGGATTTCCGCCCCGGCGGGCGCCTCGATGCGGTAGGAAGGCCGGGGCGGCGGTCGGTCCGGGAGGTGGTGCGGATGGAGAACGTCCTTCCGGGCGTGGTGGGCGCGCTCATCGGACTGGGGGGTGTGCTGCTCGGCACCTGGTCCACCGGGCGCAGCGAGGACCGGCGGTGGCTGCGGGAGCAGAAGCTGAAGAGCGCGGCCGACATGATCACCGCCGGGCTGCACCTGTACGAGGCGCAGCTCGACGGCAGCGACCAGCGCCGGCTGAGCACGGCGGACCGGGTGGCGTGGCAGGACCGGCTGCAGACCGGCAGGTCGCACATCCACCTGCTGTGCAGTCCCGAGACGCGCGCCGCGGCGGACCGCTTCTCGGGTCTGGTGTGGCGGAACGAGGGCACCCGCAACGTGTCGGCCCAGGCGGACGTGACGGCGGCGCTGCGCGCGTTCAACCGGCATCTGCGCGGTGAGATCCGGTCGGACGGACGCCGGCGCGGGCCGCGTACCGCGGCCCGGAGCTGACCGCGCGCCACCCGGGACCCGCGCCCTCCCCGCACCGGCCGGTGGCGCCGCCCCGCCATGTCAGCCCCGACCCCGCGGCCGTCACGCGGTAGCGTCGGCCGGGTGCGCTACGTGATCACCGCCCCGGTGTGCCGGTCGTGACCCCGGGCAGTACCGGCTCGCGTACCCGGTGGACGCGCATCGGCCGGCTCTGGTGGGTGCTGGCGGCCGGGCTGATCACGGTCGCGCTGCTGCTGGCGGTCTCGAAGCGCGGCGAACTGCGCCGCGCCCTCGAACTCCTCACCCACGTCAGCCCCGCCAAGGCGCTGGTCGCGCTCCTGTGCCAGGCGGCGTGCCTGGCGTGCCTGGCCGGGCTGCAGCAGTGGCTGCTGGCGGTCGGCGGGGTACGGGTGACGCTGGCCGCGATGGGCCGGATGGTGCTGGCGGCGAACGCGATGGCCGGTGCGCTGCCGGGCGGCGCGGCCTTCGGCGCGGCCTGGCTCTATCGCGAGTTCCGGCGCCGGGGCGCCGACCGGGCGCTGACGGCCGGGGTACTGGCGGCCTCCGGAGTGCTGTCCGCGCTGGCCCTGGTGGTCGTGATCGTGCTGGGCGTGCTCATGGCCGGGACCCGGGGTCCCGGCACCACCCTGCTCTGGACGCTCGCCATCCTGGCGCTGCTGGCCGTGGCCGGGCTGGTCGTGCTGCGCTTCCCGGCCGTACGGAAGGCGATCGTCCGCCGCTGGGAACGGATCGCGGCCCGGCACGAGAACCTCGGCTCGGCCGGCCGGGCGACGCGGGAACTGGTCGAGCACGCCCGCACGGTCAGGCCCGGGCTGCGGCCCTGGCTGACGCCGGCCGCGCTGGCCCTGCTCAACTGGCTGCTCGACGCGGCCTGTCTGCTGGCCAGCCTGTGGGCGCTGGGCCTCCCGGTGCCCTGGAGCGGCCTGCTGCTCGCCTTCGCACTGGTGCAGATCCCGGTCAGCGCCCGCATCACCCCGGGCGGCCTCGGCATCGCCGAGGCCAGCCTGACGGGCCTGCTCGTCGTCTACGGCCTGCAGCCCGGCCAGGCGTTCGCCGCCACCCTGCTCTACCGGATCTTCAGTTACTGGCTGCTCGAACCGATCGGCTGGGGGTGCTGGCTAGCCACCGCGCTGGGGCGCAAGCGATGAGCGGGCGCGGGTGGTCCGGCCCGGCCGTGCCGCCGGGAGTCATCCGCCGCCCAGGCGGACGGCCTTGACCAGCAGGAGCAGCGCGCCGAGCAGCAGGTAGCAGCGCAGCAGGACCATGGCGGTCCTGCGCCCCGCCGACCACCGCACGGGCGCGAGGAGGGCCAGCGGCGGCATGCGCCAGGCCGCCTTCTCCGCGGCCGAGGCGGCGGGCCGGCCCGGCCGGCGCGTACGGAGGCGGAAGGCGACCGCGGCCGCGGAGGCCAGCGCCGCGGCGAACGCCGCCCCGAGCCACAGCAGAAGCCGGCCCGCGTCGAGGTGCGGGAGGACCGTCGAGATCATCAGCGTGCCGGAGAGCAGGAGCAGCGCGGTGACGATCAGGCCCGCGACGGCGTTCAGCCACCGCCGGTTGACCCACGGGCCGAGGACCGCCGGGTCGTTGCAGAGCAGCAGCAGGAAGACGGTCGCCGACGGCAGCAGCAGCCCGGCCAGGGCCTGCACCGCCTCGGTGATGACCCCGAGGGGCGCGCCGGGGATGAGCACGATGCCCGCGGCGGCGAGCACGAGCGTGCCGTACGAGAGGTAGAAGGGCCGTGCCTCGCGGAACCCCCGGCGCAGCGAGTGCCGTACGCGGAAGACGTCGCCGAAGGCGTAGCTGCTGGCGAGGGTGACGACGGCGGCGCCGATGATGCTGGCGTCCAGCAGGATGACGGCGAACATCACGCCGAGGGCGGTGTGGTGCGCGCCGAGGGCGCCGGCGATGCCGGCCGCGTCGGTGAAGTGGCCCTGGGCGGAGGTGCCGCGGACGGCGAAGTCGGCGACCATCATCAGCGCCGCGGCGCCCGCGACGACGGCGAGGGAGCCGAGGACGGTGTCGGCGCGCTCGTAGCCGATGAAGCGCGGGGTGATGCGCTTGTCGATGACGTTGGACTGCTGGAAGAACAGTTGCCAGGGCGCGACGGTGGTGCCGACGATGGCGATGACCAGCAGCACGGCGTCGCCGGAGACGCCGCCCTGGACGCCGGGGGTGACGAAGTCCCTGGCGGCCCGCCCCCAGTGCGGCTGGCTCAGCAGCGTGAGCGGCACGATCAGCAGGCTCACCGCGATGAAGACGAACATCGACCGCTCCCAGCGGTGGAAAGCGCCGCCGGCCGTGACCGCGATCAGCAGCAGCGCCGCCAGCGGCACGGCGACGTAGCGGGAGACGCCGAGGTGGGTGGCGGCCAGGGAGACGCCGATGAACTCCGTGACGATGGTGAGGAAGTTGAGGACGAACAGGTCGCCGACGCTGAACCAGCCCCAGAAGCGCCCGAACCGCTCCATGATCAGCCGGGCGTGGCCGACCCCGGTGACCGCGCCGAGCCTGACCACCATCTCCTGGTTCACCACGAGGACCGGGATCAGCAGAAGCAGCACCCACAGCAGCGAGTAGCCGAAGTCCTGGCCCGCCTGCGCGTACGTGGCCACGCCGCCGGCGTCGTTGTCCCCGACCATGACGATCAGCCCGGGGCCGGTGATCGCCAGCATCGTCACCACCCGGGTGCGCAGCCCGCGGCCGCCGCCTTCTCCCGCGTCGGCGCGCACCCGGCCGAGCGCCCCGCGGATCTCCTCCGCCCCGCCCGCCCCGCCCGCCCCGCCCGCCCCGTCCCTGCTGTCCCTCCCGCCCGTCCCGCCCGGCGCGCCCCCGCTCATGCGGAGCCGGGCGGTGGGGCCGGCGGGCGGTACGGCGGGCGGGTGGCCCCGGCCCGTTGCCGCCAGTCCCGCGGCACGATCACCTCCAGCACGTCGTCGACGGTGATCAGCCCCAGGATCCGGTCCCCGTCGTCGACCACCGGCACGACCAGCAGGTTGTGGTCCGTCATCAGCAGCGCCACGTCCTCGACGTCGGTGTCGGGACCGACCCGTACCGGATCCGCGTCCGCCAGGTCTCCCAAACGGCGCGCGGGATCGGCCTGGACGAGCTCCACCAGCGGCACGACCCCCGCGAGACGGTGGTCCTCCGCCGTCACGAAGACGCTCGCCAGCGACTCCGGCTGGAGCGCGCCGGCGTCCCGTACGGCCGCGAACGCCTCCTCGGCCGTACCCGAGCCGGGAAACGTCAGCACGTCCAGGGACATCAGCCCGCCCGCGCTCGCCGGGTGGAACCCCAGCAGCGTCAGCACCCGCAGCCGCTGCCTGGCGCCCAGGGCGTCCAGGACGGGCTGCCGCCGCTCCTGCGGCAGCTCGCCCACGGCGTCTGCCGCGTCGTCCGCGGCCATCCGCTCCAGTACCGCCGCGATCTCGGCGTCCGACCGCTTGAGCAGCAGCCGGGCCTGCACGTCCGGCTCCAGCTCCCCGAACACGTCGGCCTCCAGCTCCGGATCCGCGCCGACCGCCCGCAGGAGGTCCCGCGACTCGCCCCGGTCCGCCTCCTCCAGCAGATCCGCCAGCACGGCCGGCTTCAGCCGCCCCAGCCGGCCGTGCACCCGCCGTCCCGGCACCGTGGCGGCGTGCCCGATCAGCGGCTCGAACGACTTCCAGTCCCGCCAGCCGGAACCGCCCCGCCCGCCGCGCCGCAGCCAGCGGGTCCTGCGCCGCCGGGTGCCGACCCGGGTCACCGCCCAGCCCGCGGCCACCGGTTCCAGCAGCACGTCGTAGACCCGGACGAACTCGGCCTCCCGCACGTCGATCAGGCGGTGCCCCAGCACGTCGGTACGGAGCAGCACCTCGCCCCCGCGCCGCTCGAACGCGCGCACGTCCAGCCGCCCGCTCGTGAGCGTCACCCCCTCCGCGCCCCAGCGCTCCACCTGGTCGGCGGGCACGAACACCTCGCGCCGCCCCAGCTCCCCGACCACCCCCGTCACCAGCGGGTACTCCGGTCCGCGCAGCCGCACGATGACGTCCGACAGACGCCCCACGACCTCCCCGTGCCGGCCGAACAACGGCCTGCCCACGACCTCCGCCAGCCCAAGGGAACCCTCCATGGGGAACAAAATAGACATTCAACCCAGGTCTGACGGGCGCGGACACGACCCCGGCCCCGTGCTCCGGACGCCGCGGACCCGGGGGGACGCCGGGTGAAGCGGCGGTGTCGCTGACCTGCCGCCCGGGATCGGTGCCCCACGCTTGCCGGGTGACGGGAACGACGGGGCACGTGGGCGGCAGCACGGCGGGTCCTCCGGGTCCCTCCGCGGTCCTGCCGAGTCTGAGCGAGGAGCAGGTCCGGGCGCTGCGGCGGGTGGGCAGGTCGTGGGGGCGGGTGTCGGCGGCCCCCGAGGTGTGGCGGCGGGCGCTGCCGGTGGACCCGGACGTCGGCTCGTTCCCGGCGAAGGCGGAGGCGAGTACGGCATGGTTCGGGCGGGTGGTGCCGCTCTCCCCGCTGCGGGGGCGGGCCGCGGACGCCCGGGCGCCGGAGGGCGGCGGGCCCGCGGAGGCGGGCTCGCGCGTGCGCCGGTTGCTGCTCGGGGCGCCGCTGGCGAGTTCGGCGTTCGTCAAGGAGCGGATGCGGAAGCTGGTGGCGCTGCCGGTGCTGTCGGCGGACGCGCTGTCCTCGGTGGCGTACGGGCCGGAGGCCATGCTCACCGTGCTGGTGCTGGCGGGCGCGGCGGGCCTCGCGTACTCGCTGCCCATCGCCGCGGTGGTCGTCTTCCTGATGCTGGCGGTCGGCGTGTCGTACCGCCAGACGATCCGCGCCTACCCGCACGGCGGCGGCTCGTACATCGTCGCGGGCGACAACCTGGGGCCCGTCGCCGGGCTGGTCGCCGCGGCCGGGCTGATGACGGACTACATCCTCACCGTGGCGGTCTCGATCGCGTCCGGGATCGCCGCCGTCACCTCCGCGCTGCCGGGGCTGCGGCCGCTGACGGTGCCGCTGGGCGTGCTGGTGATCGCGGTGCTCCTGGCCGGGAACCTGCGGGGCATCCGGCAGGCCGGCAGCCTGTTCGCCGCCCCCACCTACGCGTTCATCATCGCCATGCTCGCCCTCATCGGGTACGGGCTCTACGACGCGGCGCGCGGCGGCTTCCACCGGACGCCCGCGCCGCACGTGCCCGTCACCGAGACCGTCGGCGTCCTGCTGATCGCCAGGGCCTTCTCCTCGGGCGCGACGGCCATGACCGGAATCGAGGCCATCTCCAACGCCGTTCCCGCCTTCCGGCCGGTGGAGTGGCGCAACGCCCGTACCACCCTGACCTGCATGGTGGGCCTGCTGATCACGATGTTCGTCGGCATCGTCGCGCTGATCCACCTCACCGGTGTGGTGCCCACCGCCAAGGAGACCATGCTCTCCCAGCTCGCCCATCTCTCCTTCGGGGGCGGGTGGTTCTACGTCTACGTCCAGGCGGCCACCGCCGCCGTACTCCTGCTGGCCGCCAACACCGCCTTCAACGACTTCCCGCGCGTCCTGTCGCTGCTGGCCAGGGACGAGTACGCACCCAAGATGTTCCTGCGGCTCGGCGACCGGCTGGCCTACAGCAGCGGCATCGTGCTGCTGTCCCTGGCCGCGGCCCTGGTGTACCTCGCCTTCGGCGGCAAGACCAACGCCCTCATCCCGCTCTACGCCGTCGGCGTGTTCCTCGCCTTCACGCTCTCCCAGTCCGGCATGGTCGTGCACTGGTGGCGGCGGCGCGACGCCCACTGGCGCAAGAGCCTCGTCTTCAACGCCACCGGCGCCGCGCTCTCAGGGCTGGTCCTGCTGACCGCCGGGGTCAGCAAGTTCACCTCGGGCGCCTGGGCCGCGCTCATCGCCATCGCCCTCTTCCTGCTGGTGACCACCCGCATCAAGCGGCACTACACCACCGCGCGCGAGACGCTGCGGCTGCGGCCGCACGCCGTCGACCTCCCCGCCCGTACCACCGCCGGACCGCTGGCCCCCGCCGACCGCACCGCGGACGGGCTGCCGGCCGACCGGGAGACCGAGGAGATCCCCGAGGAGATCCACCACCTGTCGGTGGTCCCCATCGCCACCCTGGACCTCGCCGGCATGCGCACGCTCGCGTACGCCGCCTCCCTCGGGCAGCCCGCGCTGGCCGTCCACATCAGCATCTCCGAGGAGGAGGAGCGGCGCTTTCGCGCGTACTGGAGCCTGTGGGGCAACCACCTCCCGCTGCAGACCGTCCTGTCGCCGTACCGCGCCCTGGTCGCCCCTCTGGTGCACTACATCGAAACCCTCCACCGGCTCAATCCGGACCTGACCCTGACGGTGATCCTGCCGGAGGTCGTCACCCGGCACCGGCGGCACCAGATCCTGCACAGCCGCACGGCGGGCAGGCTGCGGCGGGGCCTGCGCCATCTGCCGAAGATCGTCATCACGACGGTCCCGTTCCACCTGCCGTGCTGAGGGCCGGCGGGCGCGACCGGCCGGATGCCGCCCGGAGGCGGGCACGGCCGGATGCCGCCTGGTTTTCGGGAATGGGGGCGGCGAAACGGGGGAGGTGAGGCGCAGGGAGCGCGATGGCCGGCGGCGGGGTCCGCAGGTTGGGCCCTCCCTGGGGGAGGAGGGCAGCCCTGCGCCCCCGGCAGGACTCGAACCTGCGACCAAGCGCTTAGAAGGCGCCTGCTCTATCCGCTGAGCTACGGGGGCCGGTGTGGCGTGGAACGGTGGCCGGGCTCGGCGGATCCGTGACCTTGCCAGAGGTAAGGATAGGGCTCCGTTGAGCCACACCCGGTAGCTTCACTCCGGCACCACCTTGTGGAGGTTCAGTGAAGCGTCCCGATAATCGCAGGCGAGTGCGATTCGCGCACCGCTTTTTTCCGCGTGGTGCCGGTGGTGTTGTGCAGTCGTTATGCCCGCGTGGCGGAAGCTTCCGGGTTGAAGAAGGCGCGCTGCGGGGCTAAACGCTTTCAAATTCGGATGGAAGCGGGCATTCTTCGCATGTGGCGACCTCGGACGTACGGCCTGACCTGCTGAACGCACTCTCCACGCTCCGCGAGTGCGTCGCCGCGGCGCGCTTTCCGCTCCCCCTTCCGGGGGCGGACGGGGCGCGGCGGAGCAGAGCGGAACTACTGGCCCAGCTCGACGACTACCTGGTGCCCAGGCTGCACCGGCCGGACGCGCCGCTGCTCGCGGTGGTGGGCGGATCGACGGGGGCGGGGAAGTCGACGCTCGTCAACTCGCTCGTCGGCAGATGCGTCAGCGAGTCCGGCGTGTTGCGGCCCACGACGCGGATGCCCGTCCTCGTCTGCCACCCCGACGACCAGTCGTGGTTCGCCGGCCAGCGGGTGCTGCCGCATCTGACGCGGGTGTGGATGCCGCGGCAGGACGCGGCGCACGGGCGCGTCGAAGCCTACGAGTCGTACGGGGCGTACGAGGCCCAGGAGGTCGAGGAGCCGTACGGGGACGGAGCGGGTGCCGGGGACGGCGGCGGGGCGCGTCAGTCGTTCGGGGGTGGTGGTTCCCGTGCGGCGTACGGGGGGAGTTCGCGTGAGGTGTACGGGGCGAACAGGGGTGCCTCCGGCGCGTACGACGTGCGTGACCCGTATCCCCCGCGGCAGGGCCCGGGGCGGGACGGTCTGACGCGGGACGGTGTGGCCCGGGACGGTGTGCCGCTGGACGGTGTGACGCGGCGTGGTCTCGTCCGCCGGGCGGCGACCTTCGGCGAGGGCGGGGGCGGGCCCGACGGGACGCTGCTGCGGATCGAGGTCGACGAGAACGTTCCCAGCGGGCTCGCCCTCCTGGACGCCCCCGACATCGACTCCCTCGCCGGGCACGCGCGCGAGCTGGCCGCCGAGTTGGTGTGCGCCGCGGACGTGTGGGTGCTGGTGACGACCGCGTCGCGGTACGCGGACGCGGTGCCCTGGCACCTGCTGCGTACGGCCAAGGAGTACGACGTCAGCCTGGTCACCGTGCTCGACCGGGTGCCGCACCAGGTCGCCGGCGAGATCTCCCTGCAGTACGCGACGCTGCTGCGCAAGGCCGGACTCGGCGACGTGCCGCGCTTCACCGTCCCCGAACTCCCCGAGTCCGCGGGCGGCGGCAGCGGGCTGCTGCCCGCCACGGCGGTGCGGGAGCTGCGCGACTGGCTCGCCCACCGCGCCCAGGATCCCGCGGCCCGCGCGGACGCGGCCGTACGGACCGCGAACGGCGTGCTGGCGTCGCTGCGTTCGCGGGTCACCTCACTGGCCGGGGCGTGCGCCGCGCAGCACGCGGCGTCGTCGCGGATGGCGCACCGCGTGGAGCGGTCGTACGAGGAGGCCGCGGAGCAGGCGCACGCCGACCTCGTCGGCGGCGCCGCGTTCGCCGGCGACGCCCTGGCGCACTACCGCAACCGCGCCCTCACCGGGGCCTCCGGCGCCCTCCTCGATGCCCTGACCGGCAGCGTCGCCGCCGTCCTGTACTGCGCCGTGGCCGCCGCGGACGAACGGTTCACGGCCGAACTGCGCCGGGAGCCGGGCGCGGCGGCGGTGCCGTTCCGCGAGGCGGGCGCGGGGGCGCAGGAGCGGGTGGGCGTGCTCGTACGGCGCTGGCAGCGGTGCCTGGAGGAGCTGGCCGACGAGGCGCTGCGGGCGGCGGAGCGGCCCGGCGACGCGGACCCGGAGGAGGTCGCGGCGCTGCTGGCGGTGGCGCTGCTCGGCGGTGCGAACGGGCACGGGGCGGCGGACGAACTGGCGGCGCTGCTGGGTGCGAAGGACGGGCTGCGGCTGCGGAGCCGGGGTGGCGGGCTGCTCGGCACGTACTTCGAGCGGGTCCTCGACGGCGAGCGCGACCGCCGGCTGGCGGCGATCGACACCCTGGAGGCGCAGTCGGGTCAGCAGGCGCAGTTGATCGCGGCCATGTCGGTGCTGCAGCGGGAGAAGTGACGGGAGAGGTGCGCGAGGTGACGGGCGAGGTGCGCGGGGTGCCGGGTGAGGCGGCCGGCGAGGTGGGCGAGAGGGCGGGCGAGGTGGGCGGCGAGATGCGCGAGAGGGCGGGCGACATGCGCGAGAGGGCCGGCGAGGTGGGCGACATGGGCGCGGGTGAGACGCCGGGACGGGGCGAATCGGCGGAGGTTCCGGTTCCAATTGGGGAGGTCACGGAGCCGGTGACGGGGGTCGGTGGGGTGGATGAGGCGAATGAGGTGGCTGAGTTTCGTGGGGTCGCGGGGGCGGATGGCTCCGGTGGGGATGCGGGCGGGGCGGGGGATGTGGGTGGCCGGGTGGGCGACTTGCGGGGTGACGCGGAGGGTGTGCGGAGTTCCGGCGACGCGCCGGACGGGGTCGGCGCGGGGGCGGTGCCCGCGGCCGGGGGGATGTGGGACGACGGGCTGATCGCGCGGCGCGCGGCGCGGTGGGGCGTGCGGCGGGAGCGCCGGGAGGCGGTACGGGCGGAGGGCGGCGCGGTGGGCGACTCCGTGCCGGTGCCGGTGCCGGTGCCGCTGCCGCTGCCGGTGCCGGTGCCGGTGTCGGGTTCGGATGGCGAAGGGGAGGCGGGGGACGGGGCTGATTCCTGCGGTGGGCCGGTGGCGACTGCTTCGGGGGCTGGGGCTGGGGCTGGGGCGGTTGAGGTTGCCGGGGCGGTGGGGGCTGCCGGATCCGGTGGAGCTGTCGCGGCCGGGGTGGCTGAGGCGGGGGGTGCGGGTGCGGGGTCCGGGGATCCGGCCGCGGCCGGCGTGGATACAGGGGGCGGTTCCGGCGCCGGGTTCGGTGCGGAGCACGGGGGGTCGGCGGATGGCGGTGGGCGAGAGGGCGGTGTCGCGGAGATGGGTGCGGACGGCGGGTTGGACGTAGGGGCGGAGGGGGTGCCGGAGCCGGCGGGCGGTGCGGCGGCGGGGTCGGCGGAGGGGGGCGGCGGCGGTGCGGGTGCGGGTGGCGGTGCCGGTGCGGAGGTCGGCGGTGGGCGGCCGGAGACCGGCGCCGGTGCCGGTGCGGAGCCGGGTTCCGGCGGCCGCTCCGGCACGGGCCAGGGCGGCGGCGACTTCGCGGCGGGCCGGGAGGACGGGGACTCCGTGGACGGCCGCGGGCGCGGCGGTGCGTACGACGGTGACGGTGCCGTGCCGCGTGCTGCGGGCCGGGGTCGCGGCGGGGCGCGCGCGGGGTACGGCGCGGACGCGGGGCTGCCCGGAGGATTCGTACCACGTGCCGAAGGCCCCCTGCGCGGGCGCCTCGACGCTCTCCGCGAACTCGTCGGCCTCTCCCGTACGCGCCTCGACGGGCGCACGCTCGCCGAGGCGGGGCGCGTCCTCGACGAGGCCGCCGACCGGCAGCGGCTCTCGCTCGACCACGCCGTCGTCGCCATCGCGGGCGCGACCGGCAGCGGCAAGTCCAGCCTCTTCAACGCGCTCGCCGGCGCCCCCCTCTCCGAGGTCGGGGTGCGCAGGCCCACCACCTCCCTGCCGGCCGCGTGCGCCTGGCGCGGCGCCGGCGACCACGCGCCGACCCTGCTCCTCGAACGCCTCGGGCTCCCGGCGCGCGCCGCCCGCCCGCTCCGCGACGACCTCGGACTGCGCGGGCTCGTCCTGATCGACCTGCCCGACCACGACTCGGCGGTGGACGAGCACCGCCGCCGCGTGGAAGACGTACTGCGCCGGGTGGACGCGGTGATCTGGGTGGTCGACCCGGAGAAGTACGCGGACGCGGCGCTGCACGAGCGCTATCTGCAACCGCTGGCCGGCTACGCCGAGGTGATGTTCGTCGTCCTCAACCAGGTCGACCGGCTGCCCGCGAACGCCGTCGGGCAGGTGCTCGACGACCTGCGCCGCCTCCTGGACGAGGACGGCCTGGCGCTCGGCGAGCACGGCGAGCCCGGCGCGTGCGTGCTGTCGCTGTCCGCGCTCACCGGCGAGGGCGTGGGCGATCTGCGCGCGGAGCTGGTGTCGTTCATCGCGGAGCGCCGGGCGGCGGAGCGCCGGCTGACCGCGGACGTGGACGAGGCGACGGCGCGGCTGCGCGAGGTGTACGTCGGCGACGGCGGCGGGTGCGGTCTCGACGAGCGGGTCAGGGCGGAGTTCGAGGACCGGCTCGCGGAGGCGGTCGGGGCGGCGGCGACGGGGCAGGCGGCGGAGCAGTCGTGGCTCCGGGAGGCGGAACAGGCGTGCGGGGCGCGGCTGCCGGAGCTGTGGCGGCGCATGCGGCCGGGTACGGCGCCGGACGGTGCGGCCGAGGGGCGGGCGCGCTCGGGCGATGCGGGGGATCGGCTGGGCCCACCCGGATCGGGCGGGCAGCCGGCGGACGTCGGTGCGCTGATGCCGGACCCCCGGGACGGGGAGCAGGGGCTGGTCCCCGCGCGGGCGGTGGTCGAGCAGGCCGTACGGACCGTGGCGGACGAGGCGGGCGCCGGGCTGCCGGCGCCGTGGGCGAAGGCGGTGCGCGAGGCGGGGGTGCGCGGCGCGGAGGGCCTCGCGGACGGGCTGGCGCGGCGGGCGCCCGGCCCGGAGGCGGGCACGGAGTCGCCGGGATCCGATGCGTCCGGCGCGGACGGTACGGCTGCGGGCGAACCGGCCGCGGACGACGTGCCGCGGGCCGGGGCCGGGGCCGGCGCCCGGGCCGTGCCGCGGCCGCGGTGGTGGTCGGTGGTGGGCGCGGTGCAGCGCGGGCTGCTCGGCGCGCAGGCGCTGGCCGTGCTGTGGCTGGTCGCGGCGCTGTCCGGCGTCGCGGGAGGGCCGTGGCCGCTGCCGCTGGCCCTCGTGGCGGTCACCGCGGCGGCCGGTCCCGGGCTGGCGCTGGCCTGCCGGTTCGCGGCGCGCGGCGCGGCGCGGCGGTACGGCGAGGAGGCGGAGCGCCGGCTGCGCGAGTCGGCGGCCGCGAGCGGGCGGGCACGGGTGCTGGAGCCGATGGCGGCGGAGTTGCTGCGCTACCGCGAGGTGCGGGAGCAGTACGCCGTCGCGTCGGGCGGCGGTACGCGTCCCTGACCTGCTGCGACGTAACCCGGACGGGAGTTATCCACAGGGGTCGCGGGGCGGGGGCGGAGCGGGCAGCATGGGCGTCAGCGGGCAGGCGAAGTGCCCGGACGGGGGAGGTGCGTTGGAGATGAACGAAACGATGGTGACCGTGGTCGGGAATGCGGCCACGAGCGCGGATTACCGCACGACGCAGTCGGGGGTGCCGGCGGTGCGTTTCCGCCTCGCGGCGACGGTGCGGCGGTTCGACCAGGCGACCGGTAGCTGGAGCGATTCATATACAAATTTCTTTACGGTCTGGGCGTGGCGCCAGTTGGCGGACAATGTGGCGGCTTCCGTGGCCATCGGGGAACCGCTGCTGGTGCGGGGCCGATTGCGGGTCAGGGAGTACGAGAAAGAGGGCGTGCGCTGCACGGACCCGACGATCGACGCGACGGCGGTGGGCCACGACCTCGGCTGGGGCACGGCGGCGTTCCGCCGGGTCTCGCGACTGAGGCCGTCCTTCGCGGACCCGGCCAAGACGGACCTGGGCGTCGCGGTACGGGACGCGCTGGCCCCGGCACTGGAGCCCGGCACACAGGACCCGGCAGTCCAGGAGCCCCGACAGCCGGTACTGACACCGGACTTGGGCTGACGGGCACCGCCGGGGCCGGAGGGCGAACCTCGCCCGGGAAGGCATGGGCCGGGTCCGGCAGGGCGGTTCGGGAGGCAGGGCGCGGAGCCCGGTTCGCGGACCCGGCCTCCGGGCCCAACTCCCGGGTCACACACCGGAGTCGGGTGGCCGCCGGCCGGCCCCTCGGAGGCCGGACGGTGACGTTTCCAGGACGATCAGTTCGATTGGGGCGCGAGAACTTCTGCCGGTCCGCTGGGGTCTGCCCGAAATGGTCGTTGCCCCATGTAACGATTGCGTTCTAAAACCCTGTTCCCTTGGGGCATTTGAGGTTCGCGGGACGAGGGGAGTCCATAGGATTCCGAGCGGCTCGACGAGCCCGGAGCGAAGGCGTTCTTACGGCGGGGGCAATCCGAGCCTTGACCAACCCGCCCGGAGGGGATTTTCGACCATGACTTCTGTTCGGAGGCCGTCACATCGGCGGTCTGCTCGGCTCACCGCGGCAGTGCTGGCCGCGGGCCTGGCCACCGCCGGTGCGATAGCCGGCGCCGGTCCCGCGGCGGCGCAGGACGCGCCGCCCGCCAACGGCGCCACCGCCACCCTGGGCGGGCTCACGATCAAGGACACCGCGATCGTCGACGGTGACCACGAGATCGGTGCCGGTCTGTTCGAGATGGCCGTCGACCAGGGCGGCACCATCCAGACCTACTGCATCGACTTCGGCAACCCGACCCAGCCGGAGGCCAAGTACCAGGAGGTGCCCTGGAGCGCCTCCTCGCTGCAGAACAACCCCGACGCGGGGAAGATCAACTGGATTCTGCAGAACTCCTACCCGCAGGTGGACGACCTCTCCGCGCTCGCGGAGGCGGCCGGTGCGGGTGAGCTGACGGAGAACACCGCCGCGGCCGGCACCCAGATCGCCATCTGGCGCTTCTCCGACAAGGTGAGCGTCGAGGCCAAGGACCCCGAGGCGGAGAAGCTCGCCGACTACCTGGAGGCCGGTGCCGAGGCCATCGAGGAGCCCGCGCCCTCGCTGAACCTCGGCCCGACCGCGGTCTCCGGCAAGTCCGGTGAGAAGCTCGGCCCGGTCACGGTGAACACCGACGCCGCCGAGGCGAGCCTCTCGCTGTCGCCCGAGGCCGAGTCCGCGGGCGTCAAGGTCGTCGACGCCGACGGCAAGGCGCTGACCAGCGCCTCCGACGGCGCCGAGGTCTTCCTCGACGTGCCCGCCGGTACCCCGGACGGGTCGGCGACGCTGACCGCCCAGGCCACCACCCAGGTGCCCGTGGGCCGCGCCTTCGCCGGCGTCGGTGAGCACGCGAAGAGCCAGACCCAGATCCTGGCCGGCTCCAGCGACACCACCGTCACCGCGCAGGCCACCGCGAACTGGGCGAGCGAGGGGCCGATCCCGGCCCTGTCGGCCGACAAGAACTGCGCCAAGGGCGGCGTGGACGTGACCGCCGAGAACAAGGGCGACCAGCCCTTCTCCTTCGAGCTGGCGGGCGAGTCCCACACCGTGGCCCCGGGTGAGTCCAAGACCGTGCTGGTCGAGGTCGCCGAGGACCAGGCGTACGAGATCACCATCAACGGTGACGACGGCTTCAGCGAGAAGTTCACCGGCGTGCTCGACTGCGAGACCGCGGGCAACGACACCCCGGCGCCCAGCGAGCCGAGCCCGGCCTCCGCGGGCGGCTCCGCCGGCGGCGACGACGCCGGTGACGACAAGGGCGGCGACCTGGCGAACACCGGTGGCAGCAGTGCCACCCCGGTGATCGCGGGCGTGGCGATCGGCCTCGTCGTGGTCGGCGGTGCGACCGTCTTCCTGCTCCGCCGGCGCGGCAGCGGCGGCGCCGGCGCCGCCTGACGACGGCCCTCCGGCCGGCGCCGGGAAGCGCGTAGCAGCGCGGAACGGCACCGGCCGGCGGACGCCGGCTGACGGCTGACGCCCGTGCACGGCACAGGGGCCGGATCCTCCGGGATCCGGCCCCTTCGCATGCCCGCCGAGCGGCCCCGGCGGCGTCCCGTGCCCGCCCAGGCCGCCGCGGGCGACGGGCGCGACCGGGGGCGTTTTCGCGCGGGGGCGCCCGTGCGGCAAGATGGGTGCATCTGCCCACCTCGGATCTGCCGGACGGTTTCTCTTGGCTGAGTTCATCTACACCATGCGCAAGGCACGCAAGGCGCACGGCGACAAGGTCATCCTTGACAACGTCACCTTGAACTTCCTGCCCGGCGCCAAGATCGGTGTCGTGGGCCCCAACGGTGCCGGGAAGTCCACCGTGCTCAAGATCATGGCGGGCCTGGAGCAGCCGTCGAACGGTGACGCCTTCCTCTCGCCCGGCTACAGCGTCGGCATCCTCCTCCAGGAGCCCCCGCTCAACGAGGAGAAGAACGTCCTCGAGAACGTCCAGGAGGGCGTCGCCGAGACCAAGGGCAAGCTCGACCGGTTCAACGAGATCGCCGAGCAGATGGCGACCGAGTACACCGACGAGCTTATGGAGGAGATGGGCAAGCTCCAGGAGGAGCTGGACCACGAGAACGCCTGGGACCTCGACGCCCAGCTCGAACAGGCCATGGACGCGCTCGGCTGCCCGCCCGGCGACTGGCCCGTCACCAACCTCTCCGGCGGCGAGCGCCGCCGCGTCGCGCTCTGCAAGCTGCTGCTGGAGGCCCCCGACCTCCTCCTCCTCGACGAGCCCACCAACCACCTCGACGCCGAGTCCGTGGCCTGGCTGGAGCAGCACCTCGCGCAGTACGAGGGCACCGTCGTCGCCATCACCCACGACCGGTACTTCCTCGACAACGTCGCCGGCTGGATCCTGGAGCTGGACCGGGGCCGCGCCTACCCCTACGAGGGCAACTACTCCACGTACCTGGAGACCAAGGCCGCGCGCCTGAAGGTCGAGGGCCAGAAGGACGCCAAGCGGCAGCGGCGCCTGAAGGAAGAGCTGGAGTGGGTCCGCTCCAACGCCAAGGGCCGGCAGGCGAAGTCCAAGGCGCGCCTCGCCCGGTACGAGGAGATGGCGGCCGAGGCCGAGAAGATGCGCAAGCTCGACTTCGAGGAGATCCAGATCCCGCCGGGTCCCCGGCTGGGCAACGTCGTCGTCGAGGTCGAGAAGCTCAGCAAGGGCTTCGGCGAGAAGCTGCTCATCGAGGACCTGTCCTTCACGCTCCCGCGCAACGGCATCGTCGGCGTCATCGGCCCCAACGGCGCGGGCAAGACGACCCTGTTCAAGATGATCCTCGGCCAGGAGAAGCCGGACTCCGGCAGCATCCGCGTCGGCGACACCGTGAACGTCAGCTACGTCGACCAGTCCCGCGGCAACATCGACGCCAAGAAGACGCTGTGGGAGGTCGTCTCCGACGGCCTCGACTACATCAACGTCGGCCAGGTCGAGATGCCTTCGCGGGCGTACGTGTCCGCCTTCGGCTTCAAGGGCCCGGACCAGCAGAAGCCGGCCGGCGTCCTCTCCGGCGGCGAGCGCAACCGGCTCAACCTCGCGCTCACCCTCAAGCAGGGCGGCAACCTGCTGCTGCTCGACGAGCCGACCAACGACCTCGACGTCGAGACGCTGTCCTCGCTGGAGAACGCGCTGCTGGAGTTCCCGGGCTGCGCCGTGGTCATCACCCACGACCGCTGGTTCCTGGACCGCATCGCGACGCACATCCTGGCGTACGAGGGCGACAGCAAGTGGTTCTGGTTCGAGGGCAACTTCGAGTCGTACGAGAAGAACAAGATCGAGCGGCTCGGCCCGGACGCGGCGCGGCCGCACCGGGCCACGTACAAGAAGCTCACCCGTGGCTGACGTGGTCCGGCACGTCTACCGCTGCCCGCTGCGGTGGGCGGACATGGACGCGTA
Organism: Streptomyces sp. NPDC004134; assembly: GCF_042874195.1. Taxonomy (NCBI): domain Bacteria; kingdom Bacillati; phylum Actinomycetota; class Actinomycetes; order Kitasatosporales; family Streptomycetaceae; genus Streptomyces; species Streptomyces sp. NPDC004134. The sequence goes on from NZ_JBIAMS010000008.1 coordinate 242,045, forward strand.
CGGCCACGTCAACAACGTGGAGTTCCTCCGCTATCTGGAGGAGGCCAGGATCGACTTCATGTTCCGGCTGGCGCCCGGCGAGGGCGCCGGCGGGGGCGGTACGTCCTTCGCGGGCGGATCGGTCGTGGCCCGGCACGAGATCGACTACCGGCGCCAGCTCGTGCACCGGTACGAGCCGGTGACGATCGAGGTGTGGGTGACGGAGATCCGCGCGGCGGCGGCGACGCTGGCGTACGAGGTGAAGGACGCACCGGAGGACGGCGGCGCGGTGTACGCGCAGGCGTCGACGGTGATCGTCCCGTTCGACTTCGAGGCCGGCCGGCCGCGGCGGATCACGGCGGAGGAGCGGGCGTTCCTGGAGAAGTACCTGGGGCCGCCCCCGCCCGCGGGATCGGCGAAGCCGGGGGGCCCGGGGAGACCGGGGGAGCCCGGGAGGCCGGGGGAGGCAGCGGCGGCATGACGCGGCGGCTGGTGTTCGCCGAGGGCCGGCAGGCGGAGAGCCTGGCGGTGTTCCTGGGGCGGCTGTTGCGGTACGACAGGGGCGCGGCGGTACGGCTACGGGCGGCACCCGGCGCCGGCGGCGGGACCGGGGGAGCGGCACTGGCCGTCTTCGGGCACGCGCCGGCGCTGGAGGTCATCGTGGTCCGTACGGCGCTGCTGACGGCGGCGGCGGAGCTGGACGAGACGGTGTCGGCGGGGGAGCTGGCGGAGGCCATCGAGGCGGCGAACGCCGGGGCTGCGAACGCCGGGACGGCCGGCGCCGGTGCGGGGCCCGCGGAGGGCGCGGCTGGGGCTCTTGGTGCCGGGTCCCCGTCCTCCGGGCGGGAGTTGGCCGTGGACCTGCCGCAGCCGGTGGGCGGGCCCGGGTGGGCCGGGCTGCTGCCGCCGCGGAGTGGCTGGGAGCCGGTGGCGGGGCTGCCGCGGCCGGAGGAGTTGCGCGTCGCGGTGGTGGCGGGGGTCGCGGAGTTCAAGTCCCGGGTGGAGGCGCTGCCCGAGGAGAAGCGGACCCGCTCGGAGGTGGACCGCATAGGCGGTGACATCTGGAGCCGCCCGCTGGGCGAGACGCCGCTGCCCCTGCGAGCCGTGCACGCGGCCCGCGTGTTCGGCCTCCTGCCGCCCCCCGCGGACCCGGCGGAGCCCGCCCTGCTGGCCGCCGGCAACTGGCTCCGCCTGCGCACCCCGTACGGCTCGGTGGCCCTCCGCCGCACGGGCGGCCTGGGCCGCCTGGGCGTCACCCCCGTCTGACCCGCCCGCCGCCTGCGGCGGGCGGGGCCGGGTGCCGGCGCGCAGGGCGAAAACGCCGGGAGGGCGGGCCCGTTGCGAGAGGCGACGAGCCTTCGGCCGCCGCGTGTCCGGTCAGCAGGCCCGGCTTCCCCGGTTGCCCCCGCCCAGGCCGCAGGCGCCAGGCGGGTCCGCGCTCGCGGGTCCGCCGCCCAGGCCGATGTCTGCGTGCCTTCCGGGTGCTCGCCCGCCGGCCCGCTCCTACCGCGCCCAGGCCCTCCGGTTACTTCCCGTTCTCCCGGTCCGGGCTCACTCTGATGTGGTCCTCCTCCAGGTCCAGGACCACCCGGTCGCGGATGTCCAGCGCCTCCGTGTACTGCTGGGGAAGCTGGAGGCGGCCCGTGCGGTCGACCGCGGCGTATTCGCGGGCCACCACCCGTTCCTCGCCGCTCTCGTCGACCTCCGTGCGGCGTACGACCTCCGACGCCATCCGGCCGTCGCGGATCGCGACCGTGCGGCGGACCTGCGTGGCCACCGACTGGTCGTGGGTGACGATGACGATCGTCGTGCCCAGTTCCTCGTTCGCCGTGCGGAAGGCGGCGAAGATCTGCTCCGCCGTCGCCGAGTCCAGCTCGCCAGTCGGCTCGTCCGCCAGGATCACCGCCGGGGAGTTGGCCAGCGCCACCGCGATCGCCGCGCGCTGCTGTTCGCCGCCGGACATCTGCTGCGGGCGGCGGTCGCGGCAGTGGGCGAGGCCCAGGAGGCCCAGGAGGTCCTCGGCGAACGCCACCCGGCGGCGGCGCGCGTGGCGGCCGCCGCCGCCCTCGCTGAGCTGCATCGGCAGCACCACGTTCTGCACGGCGGTCAGGTACGGCAGCAGGTTGCGCGCGGTCTGCTGCCAGACGAAGCCGACGATCTCCCGGCGGTAGCGGAGCCGCGCCCGCGCGTCCATCGCCAGCAGGTCGAAGCCCGCGACCGTGGCGGTGCCCGCGGTGGGGACGTCGAGGCCGGCGAGGATGCCGAGCAGGGTCGACTTGCCGCTGCCCGAGGCGCCCACCAGGGCCAGCAACTCGCCCTCGGCGACCAGCAGGTCGAGGCCCTGGAGCGCCTGCACCTCCACGCCGTCGGTGCGGAAGATGCGCACGAGCTGGTCGCAGGAGATCAGCGCGTCGTGCCCGTACGCCGGTTTGGCGCGCTGCTCCGCCGCCCGCCGCTCCAGGTCCTCCAGCGTCGTCCCGCTCGTCATACCGCCCGTGCTCTCTCGCGTCTGGGCCATCTCACTCCCTCTCCCCGGCCCGCAGTTCCTGTACGGCCCGCCGTCTGCCGCCCCACCACGCCTGCACCAGCACCGCCGCCAGCGCCAGCGCCGGTACCGCCACCGACGGCAGCGCCAGCGCCAGCGGGTCCGCCCGCAGCTCCGCGCCGCCGGGGCCGAGCAGGTCGGGGCTCTCCTCGCCGAGCGCGAGCGCGCTCAGGTCGATGCCCGGCCCCAGCAGCCGTACGGTGACCAGCCCCGCCAGCGCCCCGACCAGACCGGCCGCCACCAACTGCGGCAGCGCCTCCAGCACCAGCAGCCGCCGCCCGTGCCGCCGGCTGAAGCCCATCGTGCGCAGCCGCGCCAGCAGCGCGACGCGCTCGGGGGCGGCCCGCAGCAGCGACAGCAGGACGGCGAGCAGGGCGTAGCCGGTGGCGGCGACCGCGGCGGCGGCGTACAGCCGCTCCGCGCCGCGCTGGAGCTCCGAGGCGGCCAGGTCGTCCGTCACGTCGCCGCGCAGCAGCAGGGTGGCCGCGGGCGCGGAGTCGCGGGCCAGCTCCCGCAGCGCGGCGCCGTCCAGGCCGCCGGCGGCGGAGAGCAGCAGCGTGTCGGGGCGGGCCTCGGTGACCGCCTCCGTGCCGGGCAGTTGCCGCGCCACGCTCCCGGCGTCGACCACGGCGAACTGGCCGCCCGTCAGCGCCGGTGTCATGGTCCGTACCGCGGCGACCTCCGCCGTGATCCGGCCCCGGGACGACTGCAGCCCCAGCGTGCCGTCGCCGATCAGGTCGGCGACGCCGGGGGAGACGAGCGCGGGCAGCGCCCTGCCGCCGTTCCCGTCCCGCAGCCGGCCGGCGTCGAAGGGGCCGAGGCCCAGGTCGGCGCTGAGGCGCGCGTACGCGGTAGCGTCGACGGTCAGCAGGGTGAGGTCGCCGCTCAGCCCGATGACCTGGAGCCCGCTCTCGGTGCTGACGGACGCCGCGTGCCGTACGCCGCCCACCTTCTCCGCCTTCGCGGCGAGACCGTCCGGCAGCGGCGCGGCCGAGGTGAGGCGGGCGTCGCCGCCGACGCTGTGCAGCGAGGCAGTCTCGCGCGCGTCGGCGACGCCGGCGAGCACCGAGCCGCCGAAGGAGGCGGTCGTCAGCGCCACGAGCAGCGCCAGCAGCGGCAGCGCCGAGGCCGCGGGGGCGCGCCCGGCGCGGGCCAGCGACAGGAAGCCGAGCGCACCGCGCGCCCACGCCGCCGGCCGGGCCGCCAGCCGCAGCGGCAGCGGATACAGGCGTACGAACACCGCCGCGGCGACCACCCCGACGAGCACCGGCGCCGCGCTGACCAGCGCGTCGGCGCCGCCGTCCGCGTCGCCCCTGCGGCGCAGCACCACGATGGCGCCCACCGCGAGCACCACCGCCGTCACCTCCGCCACCAGCCGCTGCCGCGAGGGCCGCGCCCCGACCAGGTCGGTACGGACCGGGGGCCGCGGCCGGCGGACGGCGGCCACCGCGAGCAGCGGCAGCGCGCACAGCGCCAGCGCCGCCGTGGCGCCCGCCGCGAGCAGCGGGGGCGTGTGCCGGGCGCCGGGCAGCAGCAGGACGGCGAGGCCGTAGCCGGCCGCGGCGGCGGGCAGCACGGCGGCGGCGTTCTCGGCGAGGAGACGGGTGGCGATGCCCCGCAGCGAGCCGCCGCGGGAGCGGAGCAGCGCCAGTTCGGCGCGGCGCCGGGAGGCGGCGAGGCCGCCGCTCATGCCGAGCACCACCGCCGCGACGGCGCCGACGCCGAAGGCGGCGACGGCCACGACGGGCGTGACGGCGTCGCGCACCCCCGTGTAGCCGGCGAGCAGCCCGGCGGCGCCGGTGGAGATGTCGAGCGTGCCGCCGGTCCGCATGGCGAGCCGCTCGAAGCCGGGGCCCTCCTGGAGGGTGGACAGGGCGTCGAGCACGGCGGCCACGTTCCGGCCGCGGAGCGCGCCGCCGGCCACGGGCACGTTCCAGTACGGGGAGGTGCCCGCGTCCTCGAAGGACGGGCCGAACGACTGCGTGCCGGCGAAGAGCGCGGGGCCGCTGTCGGGGTGGAGGAGGAAGGCCGCGGCCCAGTAGCGCTGCGGGTCGAGCGACTCCGGCTTCTGGCGCAGCTCGGGGGTGCGCAGGAGCGGGTCGACGGACCAGTAGTCGCTGCCCGGCGCCTTCGGCTCCAGGATGCCGGTGACCTCGACGACGACCGTGCCCTCGGACTGCGGGATGTGGATGCGGGAGCCGACGCGCAGGTGCAGCTTGCCGGCCGTGGCGGCGGTGACGGCGGCCTCGAAGGCGACGTCGCCGCCGCCCTCGGCCGCGTACGCCGTCGGCTCCGGCAGCCGTCCCCCGACCACCCGGGCGCGCTCCTCGACCCCGGCGCGCGCGTCGAGCTGCACCTCGGGCCGCTGCCCGTCGGTCTTCGGCAGCCACGGGTCGTCGGTGACGAGCACCGGCTTGGTCCGTACGCCGTAGGAGACCTGTCCGCGCTCCGCCCGCAGCGGGGCGCGGAACTCGTCCAGGACCGGCTGCACGAAGCGCTCGACGAACCGCCCGCCCATCGACTCCGCCTGGTCCTCGAACCGCACCTCGGGGTCCGGCTGCGCGGTCACCGCCACGTTGCGCTCGGCGGCCGTGGCGCCGTCGATGAGCCGGCGGGCCTCGCGGTCCTCGTACGTGTCGACGCCGCGCGGGAACGCGGCGGCCAGGAAGGCGGTGACGAGCACGAGCACCGCCAGGGCCACCGCGCCGCCGGGCGCGGCCCGCAGCCGGGTCCGCACCCAGGGGGCGGCGCCGGGCGGGCGGGAGCGGCGCGGCGGGTCCTCGGGGGCGTCCGGGGCGTTCGCGGTCTCCGGGGCGTCCGGGGAGTCGGGTGCCTCCGGCGGGTCCTGTGCGGGCATGTCACCGGCCTCCCGGTGTCGACGGGGCGGGCCGGGCTGCGGCGCGGGCGGGCGGCATGTCACTCGCCTCCCAGGCGCAGTGCCGTCGCCGGGTCGCCGCGGCGCAGCGCGACGAGCACGGTGACGAGGACGGGGACGGCCGCGACCGCCGCCAGCAGGCCCGCCACGGACCCCGCGGGCAGCTCCACCACCACCGGCGGCACCGGCTGCGCGGCCCGCCCGGTGAGGGTGATGAGCGGGATGACGGAGCGGGCCAGCGCCCAGCCGAGCAGCATCCCGGCGGCCAGCGCGAGCGCGATGAGCACCCCCTGCTCGGCCGCGAACGTGCGCGCCAACTGCCGCTGCGGGGCGCCGAGGGCGCGCAGCACGGCGAACTCGCGGGAACGTTCGCGTACGGACGCCGCCGCGCTGACGGCGAAGCCGAGCGCGGCCAGCACCGCCGCGGCGACGGCGGTGGCGGCGAGCGCGGCCTGCGGTCCTGCGCCGAGCGGGTCGCTGCCCAGCTCGTCGGCGAGTTCGTCGCGTACGAGGACGTTGCCCGGGTCGGTGTCGGCGCGGTCGCGCAGGGCGGCGACCGTGGTGTCCGTCTCGCCCGGCCGCGTGGTCAGCCACCACTCCGAGGGCAGCAGCGTGGCCAGGCCCCGCTGGGTCAGCGCGCTGTTGGCGGTGGGCAGGTCGAGCAGCAGGGCGCCGCCGAACTGGGCCCGCGAGGGCTCCGCCGCGGCCGCGGGGGAGCCGGGTCCCGTGGTCGGCAGCTCCTGCACCGAGCCGGTGATCTTCGCGGAGAGGCTGCCGCCGGGGACGGGGACGCTGATCGTGTCGCCGACCTTCGCGCCGGTGGACTCGAGCATCTTGTCGGTGGCCAGCGCGGTGAGCGTCGGGGTGGGGGCGCGCGCGGCGGTGACGGTGAGGGTGACCAGGGGCGGGCCGGTCCAGGTGTCGTAGTACTGGTCGCCGGTGTCGTAGCTCAGGGAGAGCGCGGAGTCGCCGGTGGTACGGGGCCGGTCATCGACCGCCGCGGGGATCTCGTCGTGCAGCGCCTCGGGTTCGGAGACCGCGCGGGCGTGCCACTTGAACCCGTCAGGCAGGGGCACCTCCCGGGCGCCGGCGGCTGCGTCCTCGTCGCCGAGGGGCTTGGCGACCTCGACGCGCGCGACGTCCAGCCGGCGCTGGCCGCCGTCCTTCGGCTGCGGGTGTACGAGCCGGAGCCCCGTGAGCCGCAGCGGCCCCGCGGGGCGGCCGTCGGGGGCGGCCGCGGCGGCGGCGATGTCGGCGGTCAGGGTGTGCGTACGGCCGTCGGCGGGGAGGTCACCGGCGGGCAGTTCGTACGCGGCCCCGTACCGGTCCTCGACGAGCACGGTCACGGCGGCCCGCCCGCGCGCGGTCGCGTCGGCGTCGAGCCGCGCCACCAGCCGCACCTCCCCGGGCAGCCCGGGCAGCTCCAGCCCTCCGGCGCGGGTCCGCTCCGCGGAGGCAGCGGGGGCCGCGGCTTCCGCGCCTCCGGCGCGCGCCGCGGCCGGGACCGCCTGGTCCGGCGAAGCCGGTCGGCCGACCGGGTCCGGGTCGCCGACGGCGCGCTCCGCGCGCGCGGCGGGGTGGGCCGCGGTGTCCGCGGGCGCGGATTCCGCGCGCCGCGCGTCCGGGGGCGGGCTGCCCGCCGGGCGCTCCGCGCCCGCGGCAAGGTGCCGCGTGCCGCCTGCGGCGCCCGTGTTCTCTGCGCCGACCGTGCCGCCCGTGGCGTACGCGCCGGAACCCGCGTCTTCCGCGCCCGCGGCCGACTCCCGCTTGTCCTCCGGCCCCGGCGGAGCCGGCTCCTGCTTCCCCGCCGGACCCCCCGGGGCCAGCTTGCGCAGCAGCTCCGCGCCTCCGGTGCCGGCCGCCAGGTCGTCCCGCAGCCGCAGGCCCTTCGCCGCCTGAGCCGTGTCCAGGGCCAGCACCTCCGCGGACCCGCCGCCCGACAGGCTCATGCCCCACCGGGCCGCCGGCGCCGCGGCGCTCACGCCCGGGACGCGCTCCATCATGCCGCCCTGCCCCAGCTCGGGGAGCCGGCTGGTCAGGACCCGTACGTCGGTGCCCGCGTGGAAGTCCGCCTGGTCGCGCTGCGAGCGGTCCCAGGACGCGCCCTGGGCCAGCGCCAGCATGCCGATCGCCACCGCCAGCACCAGCAGCAGCACGGGACCCGCGCCGCGCAGCGGGCGGCGGCTCAACTGCCAGCCCGCCAGCGCCGAGGGCAGCCCCCGCCCCGCCGCCGCGCGGCGCTCCGCGAGGCGGGCGACGGGCGGCAGGAGGCGCAGCGTCAGCACCGTGCCGGCCAGCAGCGCCAGCGCGGGGGCGGCGACCAGCACCGGGTCGATGCCCAGGGTGCCGGAGCGGTCGCCGCTCAGCGCGCCGCTGCCGGAGGTCTGCCGGTCCAACTGCCAGTAGGCCACGCCCGCCACCACCAGCAGCGCCCCGTCCGCGCCCGCCCGCAGCGGCGCGGGCAGCGGCTTGGCCCGTACCGTACGGCCCGCGGACAGCACCCCGTCGGCGCCGCCGCCGCGCAGCAGCGTCGGCGCCACGACCGCGGCCGCGCAGCCCAGCGCGCAGGCCGCGGCGACCAGCCAGGTGCCGCCGCCCGCCGCGGAGTCCGGGGTCAGCCCGGCCCGCTCCAGCGGGCCGCGCGCGGCCAGCAGCCTGATCAGCGGCCCGGCGAGCAGCGGCGCGGCGATCGCGGCGGGCAGCGCGAGGAGCAGCGACTCGGCGGCGGTCAGCACGCCGATGCGCTGCCGCGAGCCGCCGCGGGCGCGCAGCAGGTCCGTCTCGCCGCGGCGCTCCGCGCCCAGCAGCCGGGCGACGAGCATCAGCGCGTACGCGGCGAGCAGTACGAGCTGGAGGGCGACGATCAGCAGCGTCGACCGGCTGACGAGCAGGGCCCGTTCGGTGCCGTCGAGGAGCTGGGGGAGCCGGGTGGTGGCCACGGCGCGGCCGTCGAAGACCGGCTCGTCCGCGAGCGCGCCGGAAGCTTTCTTCACCGACGCGCGCAGGGCGTCGGCGCGGCCCGCGGTCATCTCGCCGAAGTCGCCGCGCACCACCCACGCGCCTGCGGCCTGCGCCACCCGGCCGGAGGCGAAGGAGCCGGGGTCGGCGAGGAGGGGGCCGTACGTGGTGTAGCCGCCCTGCTGGACGCCCTTGCCGCGGAGTTCGTCGGCGAGCCAGTACGGTGCCTCGCGGTCGCGGGGGCGGTAGACGCCGGTGATCTCGACGGGCAGCGGCGGGTCGTCGTCGCTCCGTCCGGCGAGGGTGAGGGTGTCGCCGGGCGCGAGGCCGAGCCGGTCGGCGGCGATCTGCGGCACGGCAACCTGCACGGTGCCGCCGTCCCGGGCGCCGGAAGTGCCCGCGCTGTCCGCTGCCTTGGCCGCCGCCCCCGGCCAGCGGCCCGCCGTCAGCGCGACCTCCGACCGCTCCAGCGCCCCCAGATGCGTCAGGTCCGGGTCCTCCCCGGCCCGCGCCGCGGGCGGCTGGAGCCGGCGCGGCAGCTCGTAGGGGCCGGAGCGGTCCAGGCTCTGGACCCGTACCGGCAGGCCCGCGAAGGCCGCGCGCGCGTTGTCCTCGACCGCCTTGCCCGCCGCCGCCCGGTCCGCGCCGGTCAGATACGGGACTTCCAGGGTCAGCGCCGCGTCGGCCGCCGCGTCACCGGCCAGCGTGCGGCGCAGCGCGGCGTCGCCGACGGTGCCGGAGAACGCGGCGAGCGTGGCCAGCACGGCGGTGGTGAGCAGTACGGCGAGGAGGGCCGCGGCGAGGAGCAGCCGGTGGGCGCGTGCCCGCAGCAGAACGAACCCCGTCACGCATCCCCCAGACACCACCGTCGAATTGTCTGGATGCTGTCAGAGCACGTTCGCACGCGGTAGCGAGTGGTGGGGGAAATTGACCGGATCGTGACCGGGTGCAACCGCGGGTACGGAGCGGAATCCGCCGGTCAGCCGGGGGTGTTGACCATCGAGGCCGCGGCGTACACGAGGTAGTCCCAGAGCTGCTTCTCCTGCGCCGGGGGCAGGTCGAGCTCGTCCACCGCCGCGCGCATGTGGCGCAGCCAGGCGTCGTGCGCCGCGCGGTCCACCGCGAACGGCGCGTGCCGCATGCGCAGCCGCGGGTGGCCGCGTGCCTCGCTGTACGTGCGCGGACCGCCCCAGTACTGGATGAGGAACAGCGTCAGCCGCTCCTCCGCGGGACCGAGGTCCTCCTCGGGGTACATCGGGCGCAGCAGCGGATCCGCCGCCACGCCCTCGTAGAACCGGTGCACGAGGCGGCGGAACGTCTCTTCGCCGCCCACCTGCTCGTAGAACGTCCCGGGCGGCGGCGGTCCCACTGGAATCTCTGTCATCGCATCCATCGTCTCATCCCGCCCGGCCGAGTACGGAAGTCGTAGGCCCCGGGGGGACTCCAGCGCGGCGCGGGTGGGCGAAAGTCGGCTCGGATGGGTGTTTTGGACCGGTTTGGTGGGTGGCTTCCCGCGAGTTCGTCTCCCCGGCGCGGGTTCGGGGTAGGTACGAGGCCCACAATCCGGGCAGGCCCACCACCGACACCGCGCCCCCGGCTGCCAGGGCCACCTCGGCGATCGGGGACGGCCCGGCTCCGTGGGCCCGCCGCCCTCCGCGGGAACCTCGGCGATCGGGCTCAGCCCGCCTCGGCTGGCCCGCCCTCCGTCCGCCGGGGCAACTCGGTTATCGGGGAGGGCCCGGCACCAGGGTGCCCGCCGGGCCTGCCGGGTCCGTTGGCGGCGGTGTGCGGTTGGCCTTCGTTCGAGCCCGCACTTTCCCCACTTTCCCCTCACGCCCGCCCAAGGGTATGCGCCTGCTCTGACAGTTCGGGGGTTGCGGGGTGTTGAGCTGGTACGTGGTGTGGGTGCGGGGCGGGTGCGGGGGTGCGGTGCCGGGCTTGCGGTGCTGCGTGAGGTGGGCCGGTGTACGTGGGCGCGGCGTCGGGGTGGGCGGTGCTGCGTAGGGCAGCCGGTGGACGGGGGTGGCGGCGAAGGGAAAAGGGGCGACGTTGGGGCTCCCCCCGGGCCACCCCGCTTTTGACGGTGCGGGCCTGCGTCCGGTG